>JAISCP010000134.1 GCA_031265495.1 Heliobacteriaceae bacterium
GCCCGACGCGGCAATCCAGTAAATTCAACGGTTTTGACTGGATTGCTTCGTCCTCATTACATTCGTCCTCGCAATGACAAAGCAATAAAAAGTTAACACTCTCCTCAAGGGGAGGGTAATTTTTTCCATCCTTCTGGCTGCTAAATCATGTACTAATTACTTGACATGTACAGCAATGACAATCCTTTGCTGTTCCCTCTTTCCTGTTTACTATTTACTAATTCAGCTATACCTCCGGCCCTCTATACCTCTAAATCACCTATTCACTTATATCAGCATAACAGGAAAGTTACTCCGCGCCGGCAGCCCGGCAAAATTTTACTGCGTTTCAGGGAATAATTCCGAAAATATTTTTAACTTCTTCGGGCTTTTCTTCTTTTTCAAGATTAAGCAGTTCCCCGTGATATTTTGGGTTTGAACCGTGTTTGTCTTTGCCGGCGGCAAGACTTATCAAGTGGTTAAATTGAGGCGCTTCGGCAATTAGTGTTTCTGCCGGAGCCTCATTTACCGCGATTGTAATTTTACCTCCGACAGATTTGTGAATATTCTGCGCTGCCTGAGAGTTTAGAAATTTTATCGTTTCAAGAACATTCTGGTTTAATTGAACCTGTAATCCCGAATTATTCATGGCAATTTGCCGCGCGGTATTGTTATCAACGCTTCCTTTGTAAAGGTCTGTGCCAATATCCGCCGGATTAAAAACAGAATTACTGTACTGACTGTTTTTTTCAGCGGCTCTTTTAAGAATTTCCTGAGAAACTTCTTTTAATACTGTTGTATCAATTCCTAATCTGAATTGGGTATTAACGTTCATTGGCATATCCCTTTCCTTATATGTCTAATCGGCATTTTAGCCCTTAAACTTTAAGGTTTCGGGGTATTTTGTTACATTACTTAATATAATCCTTAAATCATGGCAATTTTTATATATAAATATTGTTTATATATATAGTATATAAAAATGAGAGTATAAACATGACTAATTTAGAACCGGCTATTTATGCTATGAATAACTTCAATGCTGTTTTAGGCAGTACACTTACCTATATGAACCAGACGAATGCAGGTGTTCCGTCAGGGTATGCACTGTCTAATTTCGGCTATAACATTTATAACGGTACAATGAGAAACGCGATAGCGCATAATATGTACAACTATACCGGAAGCACACTGGGGCATCAGGTAAATATATTTGCGGGCTACGGTAATCCGGCGTCTAATTTTGCCGGTACAGTAGGCTTAATGGGAGCAATGCTTCCGTACTCATTCGGTTACAGTCCGTTTTACACCCCGTCGCTGTACGGAGGCGGGTTCTTGGGAGGCGGGTTCTGCGGATTTCCGGGCGGCGGGTTCATGCGGAGCATGTTCTATAATTACGGTTGTTTTGGTTGATATTAGTATTCTAATTTCGAACCAGTTTCCGCAAGACATCATCAAGAATTTTCTTGGTGGTGTTTTTGTTTAAAAGAATTTCCTGAACAGCGGAATTTATCACGGTATTAATTTCTTTTTGATTACGCTGTGCGATAAAGACCGGACTTATTTTGTTCAACTGCTGTGCGCTTGTCACACGCGCTTTTGAGGTTAAATCATTCTTGTCATATTTTGTGTAAAATTCATTTTGCAGAGCTTTGTTATTAACGGCAAGAACATTCGTTAATTCCGCCAATTCAAGCTGATGGTTTTCGTTGGTAAGAAACAGCAGAAATTTTATTGCTTCGTTTTTACGGCGGGCGTTTTGGGGGATTACGAAATTCATCAGGGAAAAGTCATTCTGTCCGGCGGAGCCTGTAATCTGCGGAGCTATGTCTGTTTTGGCGTAAGTATCAGGAGCGTTTTCTTTAATTATGGTAAGGAAGTTTGTTCCTGCCTGAAAAAATACCGTTTGTCCCGCCATGTATTTTTCGAGCGCTTCTCTGTGGGTTTGGGTTATGGATTCTTTCGGAATGAGATTTTGTTCGTACAGGGCGGCAAACATGTCAAAAATTTCTGCGGATTTTTCAGAGTTTATATTGGAAGTATTAATGTTGTACTTGTTTAAAATTTTCACCATTGTATCGTTTTCGGTTAAATTCGGCATAAAAGAGTATGCTCCGGTTTTTTCTTTTATTATAGGAGAAATCTCCGCCAATTCTTTATATGTAACCGGAACCTTCACGCCGGATTTTTCCAGCAAATCCTTGTTATAAACGGTTACTGCGGATGTTGCGTACCAGGGGAGCGAATATAATTTGCCGTTATATCTGAGGGTTTCTACAATTTCCGGTTTGAACTTCCGCGAATATTTTTCATCAATTTCATACAGAGCGCCTTTTTGGGCAAGAAGCGCAGAAAAATCGGGATTTAGGTTAATTAAATCCGGCGGATTTTTGCTGAGTATGGACGCGAGAGTTCTTTTTTCGCCTTCGGAGAACGGAATATCAATCCATTTGATTTTTGTACCAGGATATTGGGTCTCAAACTCAGCGATAACTCCGTTTATATACGGCGCAAAGTCATTCATCTGAAGCGTCCAAAATACAACGGCTTTATCATCGGATTTGTTTTCGGAAATGAATAAAAATCCTATTAATATAATAATGAAAGCAATTAAAATTTTGAGATATTTCAGCATTTCAGCCTTTCGCGCCGAATTCCGGCAGATAAGATGTAAGGAATGCGCTGAAAGCGTTAATTACAGCGGACAAAACGCCCGTGAATATTACCAGAACGCTTATAATCCAGAAGCTTCCCGCTTTCAGTACGATGTAAACGCCGTATAAAGAGTAAATACGGAAGACTTGCCCCAGAATAAACACCGCAGGTAAATACACCGCACAAAATGCAATAAATGCAATAAATCCGGTTAAAGCGCCAAGCATTACGCTCTCCGTAACGGAAAGTTTTTTTGTCAGCCCGAGCCTTAACATGAAAATGATAACGATTACGGACGAAAAGCAAAGCAGTATAAAAAATGCAATTTTGCCCGCTAAGGGGATTAGTGTAAGAACTCCCAATACGGCTCCCATTAATGCGCTTAGAGCAAGCGCTTGTTTCAGCGGAATTTTGTTCATGCTACCTCCTGTTTTGACCTTGAATGACAGATTGCAATTGCAATGGAATCTACGGTATCATCCAGCTTTGGCAGGTTTACGCCGTTAAGAGCGTGCTTTACCATAACCTGAACTTCTTTTTTTTCCGCTCTGCCGTAACCTGTCAAGACCTGCTTCACCTCCATAGGTGTGTATTCAAACACGGGAATTCCGTATTTGCCCAGAACCGCAAGGATTACTCCGCGCGCATGCGCAACAGGCATGATGGTTTTTTGGTTTTTGAAGAAGTAGAGTTTTTCCACTGACGCTGCGTCAGGCTTGTATTTTTCTATAATTGCTGACATGTCTTCAAAAATTTCCAAAAGTCTGCACGGCTCCTTATTGTCCTTCGACGTCCTTATGGAACCTGAATTTAATAAAACAATATTTTTTTCATTGTATTCCAGTATGCAGTATCCGACAATTGCCATACCGGGGTCTATCCCTAAAATTTTCATAAAACTATTATAAATTATTTTCGGCTTATTGTGAACCTGTTCATTAAAATTAACATTTACTTGAAATACTTAACATATTATGATACATTTTCGATATATGAAAAGTTCAACTGTCAGAAGATCTAATTTATCAAAGGAAAAAATTGCCGTGATAGAGGCTTTATCGCGTTACAGGCATGACGATGATTCGCCTAATGTATACGTCAGGCAAAGCAAAGAGCAGGAATTGGACATGCTCTGGCAGAATTTCAAGGTTAACCAGAAGTCTGACAAATCACCGAATGTATATCTGGCGACAGGCTTTATTGCCGGTGCGGTTGTAGCTCTTATTCTGGCGGCTATTGTAACTTTTTCCGCAAGAAGTTTTGATGATGATGTGGTTGTTAAGGTAAAAGCTAAAAAAGATATTAAAGCGGAAAATGTAAATTTTATTCCGTCTTCACCGGCTCCCGCTGCCGCGTCTGAAACTTATACCGTAAAAGAGGGCGATACAATTGAAGCTGTTTTAATAAGATTTTACGGTTCATACAGCCTTGAAAAACAGGATTTAATCGTTAAGGCAAATAACTTGGCGAACCCTAATGCTCTGTCTATCGGACAGAAGTTAATTATTCCTCTGGCGCAGAGGTAATAAGGTTGAAGGGTTAGCTAAAATTAGTAAATAGTAAACAGGAAAGAGGGAACAGCAAAGGATTGTCAAAAACCGGCCATAACCTTCCTGTCATGCTGAATTTATTTCAGCATCTCTATGAAATAAAAAATTTAATATTAACAAAGAGACCCTGAAACAGCGGATTTCGGCGGGCGTGAAACGCCCATAGTTCGCAAAACCACGCTTTTGCGAACTGCCGATAATCCAAGACAAGTTCAGGGTGACAGAGAGGTTAAGACGGGCTGTGACAATCCTTTGCTGTTCCCTCTTTCCTGTTTATACTATTTACTAATTTTAGCCAGCCCTCTATACCTCTTAATCACCTGTTCACAGCTATAATACAGTCATAAATTTTATCAATTTTTTCTTTCATTTCACTAAACTGGTCTTTCAAATCTCTGAAACTGTGAATAGAAACGAATTTCTCCTCAACATCATGGAGAATTTCTCTGTGCTTGCGCTCAAGCTGCTCCGGAGTAACCACTATCCGCTGTTGAATTAAGAACACGACAACAGCAATAATTATCGGAGAATAATGTAATAAATTTTCCATAAAGAAGTTCCTTTATAATGAGTTTTTCAATTAGAGACTAGGGGGCAAGGGCTAGAAACCAGCATTTTCAACGCTATTTACTAAGCACTATTTACTAATTTTAGCCATACCTCTTAATTTCCTATTGACCTATTCACCTTCTCCCGCCGCGTCATTGCGAGGAGGGCGTAAGCCCGACGCGGCAATCCAGTAAATTCACTGTATTGACTGGATTGCTTCGTCGCTTGCCGTGCAAGCTCCTCGCAATGACGTTTTCAATAAAACCCTCCATTAGAGACTGGGGGTTAGAGACTAGTATTTTTTCAAACTTTCAACTATTCAACCCTATTCCCTATTTACTAATAACTATTAACTGCTTAGAGCGTTATGGGCCAGTAGAAGTCCACCAGGTAAGACGCCGCATCTATCGGGTGAGAAAGAAATTTTAACTCGCCCGACTGCTTTATCTGGCGGTAAGACGGAATATCTATTTTTGACGAACCCTCTCTATACTTTAAGTTGTAAATGTTATAGAGCAATTTTTCACACTTTTTATCAACATAAAGACAAACTTCGCCGTCTGCCGAACGAACTTTTGCATTGAACGCCATAATCCTGTTTTTTATCGGCGGGTTGAAGGCTTTAATCCTGATTTCCGTCTCGTAGCCGTAAAGTAAAAGTTTCTTCTTAATTATTACATAATTTGTGTACTCGCTGGTACAGCTGCGGTTGTCTCCGGAAGCATCGCCGTTTATAATAATCCGCCCTTTGTGGTTCGGGTAACGGCTGCAGAATTCATCGCAAGCCTTTGAGGTAGTCGTGTTTTCCATTGCAATCTCATCAAAATAGAAAACTTTACCCTCTGTCTTGTGGGCAAGAACCCAGCACATCGGGTCTACATTGAAGTCACAGCTTATATGCAGGTCCATTTCAGGACAGTAAGTTATATCTTTAACATTTTCATCCGTAAAATCCTTAATAACAAGTCCGTTGTTATATTCGGCGTTTTGAGCAAGCACAAAAATCTTATAATACTGTTCGTCATAAATTTTTTTAAGTTCTTCGCAAAACCCTTCCGGCAGATAAATATTCTGTGTTGTAGGCGCCGTAATAAGTCTGTAATTAACGGCTGTATTCTCTACAAAAGTCCTGTAAACCCAGCCCCTGTGCATTTCGGGGTTTGTATGCCCGAAAATTCTGTATGTAAAGTTTTTCCAGACTTTTTTTACACGCTGGCGCATACGGCCTAAAAGCATTTTAAACGTATCGTAAGGAATATCTGACATCTCCTCGATTTCCGCGAAGCCTAAGTTTAAAGACTTAAGTTTATCCGGTTCATCAAAGTGTTTGAAAAGAATTTCCGAGCTGTTTTTAAAAGTGAGTTTTTGCAGCGATGCTGACCACTCGTAATCTGTACCTTCAACAAACCCGATATTATCAAGGTGTTCGCGGTAAGTCTGCAAAGTTGTGTCCCGTACAAGAGTATAGGTTTGCGCTCCCACGAGTCCCCGTATGCCCGGAAATTTAAGGCACAGCAAAATTCCCAGCAGAGAGCCGGCAAAGGTCTTGCCCGAACCGTATCCACCTTGGTATACCGCGACATCCAGACTGTAATCGTGCGGAATTTCCAAAAACTCCCGCTGTGCTTTTAGTAATTTATACTGCATATTTCCTCGAATTTAATAGGTGAAATTAGTTAATAGTGCTTAGTAAATAGTGAATAGGTCTGAATTACCCTCCCCTTGAGGGAGGGTCGAAATTTGCCAAAGCAAATTTCGGGGTGGGGTAGGTATGTAGGGCTGGAGGGATAGCTAAATTAGTTGAAGGGTTGAATAGTTGAAAGGTTGAATGGTTTACAAAGCGAACAGGCAATGAGCCAGCCTGTATCTCGAGCGAAGCGAGGTTGAACGGTTAACGACCTCTCCTTACAGGAGAGGATGAATTTCTTAACGAATGTATGTGTTTAGAAATTCAGGTGAGGTGGCGCAAAACCGAATAAGTCTTGGGTAGAATACATGTATGCCTGCCCCCTCACCCCAAACACTAAGCTCAACCTACGGTTTCGCTAAGTGTTTGCACCCTCTCCCGCAGGGAGAGGGAAGCAGAAGATGGTTGAACGGTTGATAACGTCATTGCGAGGAGCTTGCACGGCAAGCAACGAAGCAATCCAGTCAAAAACAGTGAATTTACTGGATTGCTTCGTCCTCATTACATTCGTCCTCGCAATGACGAAACAATGTAAAATGAACACTGCCACCCTTTCGGGGTGGGGTATGCAGTGCAGGAAATCTACCGGTTTCCAGTCTCTAATCCCCCGAGTTTATAGATAAAAGACCGACTATTAGTCGTATTTACCTTTATTTATCAAGTATTCTTTATATTGTTTAAGTTCGTCAGACAATTTGATTGGCTTAGGTAATTTATCAGGAATAAGTTCTAAAACCATATCCATTGAACCATCTGTTTTTATTTCCTTTGAAATCACCTTATAATGCGCTCCTCTTTGAATAACATATTCGCCGCCATATTCAGGTCCATAGGAGACTCTAGAACCTTTTGGTAATCTGATTTCGTACAATATAGATTTAACATCTTTCTTTGTAAAGTCTTTACATACTGCTTTATTAGCTGCGTTAAAAGAGTAAGCTGTATCTGGAACTATTATATCTCCCGGCTGTGCTTTGAACATTTTTTCAATGTATCTTTTAGATGAATTTCTAAAATTTTCGTATACTCCTCTATAAGCAACTCGGGATTCTGGTAATGGTGTTAACTTCAAAAATTGACTATCTATTTTATTGATTATATCTATAATTTTAACCGCATGTTTTTTGCTGTATTCTTCAATAAAGTTTTGAACTCCATCTGTACATATTTCTCGTATATATCCATTATTTGAATGAATACTTCTGTTGCTATGTAATGGAATTATGTCTATATTTACATTTTTTCCCAGTTCTACTACGTCCGCTTTCAGCTCAGCAGGATTAATATTTTTTAAACTCGTTGGCTTTGTTTGTAAAATTGATTTTGCACTACTTGCTTTAATAAATGATTGAATTGCTTTAATATTAACCATAAAAAAACCTATATAACTAACCTTATTTATATAAAAACATTCCACACGCAAAAATTGCTAAATAAATTAAGGTAATAATATACAATGTTACATAAACATTCAATAACCGTCACGTCATCCTGAACTTGTTTCAGGATCTGTCCACCGATAAAAATATACAATCTCTGTAAGGTTTTCTTCCCTGTAAAGATGGACAGATGCCGAAACAAAATTGAGAAGATAGCGCGATTTGCCATGTGCCAGATCCTGAAACAAGTTCAGGATGACAGGATGGTTATGGTTTAATTTTACCAATCCCAATCACTTATATCAGGGTAACGAAAATTGAATTTTAATGTCTACACTGCCTAGTCTCTAGTCCCTAACCCCCAGTCTCTGAGGAAAACACTCATTATGTCTTTTTGACGGCAATTTTTTTCTTTTTCATGTTTTATATAAAGTATAAAGGGGAAAAGTCATGAAAAAATTTATCTTAAAATCTATGATTTTGTTTATCTGTCTGGCGGCATTCATACCTTCGGCCGGCGCATACTCAGTGTATCAAAGACGCTCTACCATGCTGCACTCAACGCCCGGCGGGCTGCATGAAAACCTGTTTAATATAGTAAAACGCTACGATAACAGATGCGGTTACATGGATATTGAAAACAAAGAGATTTCGCACTATTACCGTAACGGGAAGTGGCAGGAAATTTGGAACTTGAATTTCTGCGGAAAAAAGTTCCGTGTTCCCATAGATTTTGCGTATGATGAAAACAGAATTGTCCATTTTGAGGTACACAACAATAAAGTTACCCGTTCTTATACAACATACGCCGAATACCATTACCCGCGTATAATCAACTTTTAATGCAGCTACTGAACCGGGTTATATTGATTTTCCTCAAGAAGAAAGTTTGACGCATTTTCAATCCCGTACTGTTCAAGCGCGAATTTGAAGCATTCCATCCAGTTAATTCTGCCGGCAATGTCGGGAACCTGTGCAAAAGACTTCACCACTTCAAAAAGTTCTCTCAGACGAAGTTTTCTCTGATAAGTAGCCTTCCTGTCTCCGTAACGGTATATATATCGTGCATTTCTGACGTTATCGTCAATCTCAAGAAACATTGTTTTGCCGCGTTCGTTAATCCCTATAATTTCACGTCCAAGCTTGAAATTTGCAATAATTTCAGCGGTTTTCTCAACCATCGGAACTATAATTTTTCTGTTTATTGAGTCAAGAAGCATATTTAAACGGGCTTCCTGACCGCTCACGGAGTAGTTTAATTCTGTGGCGGTACGGGCGGCGGCGCTGAGATTGCCGGACATGTTTTTGAAGATACCGGTTGCGCTTTCAATTGTAGTCTTGAAGTAATTCAGAAAATCCCAGCCTACCATTGCTTTATCAAACGAAAGCGGCGCCGGCGGATTTGGCATAAGCGCGGCGTCATATTCAATAATCTTGCCGGGCTTAACCTCCTGCTGCCCTTTGAAAGAGCCTTTCGGAGCCAGATACGGAGGGTTCATCATTAACGCAAGCGCGTCAAGCTGTTTGTTCAAAATGGTTGAAGAAATATTATTCATAATTAACGCAACGCGCAGCGGCGGAATTCCGCGTCCTGTTGCAGGAGATTCAATAATATTCGCATGGATGAACGGATTTATAACAAAAGGGTTCGGCTCGCTGCGGATAATGGTTTTGCGGCCGGCAATCGTTAGCAGCCAGTTTTTCAAAACGGTTCCGCCGGGTAATTCAATATCACCCCAAAACTCCAAAATCTCCGCTTTTGCTGCTCCTTCCGCGTTATTTCCTTTCTTTTTCGCTGCCACCACTCCTTTCAAAATTTCCAGTTTATTTTCGTCCAGCAAGTTGTTTGAGTCGTCAGACCGCAATTCATCAATTGAACTGTATGTACGGTAAATCTTTGCGCAGCTGTCCCAATTGTTCATGCCGGATTTATCAAAAACAAAATCTTCGGATTTAATATGCCTGATTTTTGCATTATCGTAAACGACTTTTTCTTCAACAACAAAACCTTCGTTAGGCGGCGAAGCGAAAAGCTGTTCTTCAAAAGTCTGTGCGCGGCGCACAGATTTAACTCTTGTTTCCCACCCGGTAAAAAGTGTGCATTCACCGGTTTCGACAATTCCGTCAATAATTTTTTCTATTTCGTCTGTTATGTTCATCTGTTCCAGAGTGTTTACAAGCATTGCTTTCTGGCGGTTTGCAAAAACTTGCGTCTGCGGGGTTGTGCCGGCAACATCAAACATCGCGTCAGGATGAGAATACAAATTCTCGCTGATGTGGGATTTGAGGGTTTGCGCAAGCTCATAAATATCAGGCAGGTCAATCTTACTGTCCCAGCCGTTGACCTGCGGAACCGCAGGATTGTAAACAGCGTCGCGCACAAGCTTAATATCCGTAAGCTGCGGCAGCCTTAAATCTTCAAACCTGTCGTATTTTGCCGTAATGTTATTTACTAAAAAAAGTTCATCTTCAGCGTTGAGCTTTTTTGTTAAATCAGTTGTTTCAATCTTCATTTTTTATCCTTTCTTTTTGAGTTATACATATCAATGTTTATTGTTCTCTCAATACCCCACCCCGAAATTTGCTAAAGCAAATTTCGACCCTCCCTCAAGGGGGGCATTGTTAACTTTGCATTGCTAATAGATGTTGATTGATAAATAAATTCAAAGTAATATGTAGCATTTCAAAAGATTTTGAATATCGCTTTGTTTTTCTGTTGAATCTCGCAAGGT
>JAISCP010000024.1 GCA_031265495.1 Heliobacteriaceae bacterium
TTCTCAAGCAATCCTTACACATGAATCTTTGGCTATTTCGATTTTTCCCGTTTTTCTTAATATTTTTGCTCTCACAAGCGGGACATTTAAGTTCGTTTTCAAGCATAATACCCCCCCCCCTTTTTTACAAAAAGATTATATCACAAAATAAAATAAAAAGCAATGCAAAGTTAACACTGCCCTCAAGTGGAGGGTAGCTCAACCATTCAACCTTTCAACTAAAAAGCCAGCCCTCTATACCCCGCTCTGATAATTGCTTGACATGCACACTATTCTTTACCCAACAATCAGACAGTTACAAAATAAGAAAATTGTGATAGAATATTAGTGTAAATGAAAAGAGGGGCTTATGAATAAAAAAATTAAAACTTTACTTTTTGCGCTTATAATGCTGATAGGGCTTAATACTTACGCACAGCCGGACATCGTTCCGTATGCAAAATCTTTGGATATGGTAGCAAAACCTAACTTTTATCTTAATAAAACAGTTAAGGTGAGAGCTAAGTTTGACAAATTTTCAACTCTGGGACTTGATTACAAACCGGCAATGAGAAGTTCCGAAAATTATATTTCTTTTCTTATCCAGCGCGACGATATTAAAGACCACAATATTCCGCTTTCGGAAATGAAAATTTTTATTAAAAGGAAAGACGCCGAAAAATATATTGACCTGAATGCGGGCGATGAAATAGAGTTTTCCGGAAAAGTCTTTGCCAACGCGCTTGGAGATGTTTGGATGGACGCGGATACATTCACCGTCTTAACAAAAAAGAGCAAATAACAAACGGAGTTAAAAAATGAAGGAAGTATTTTTAGCCATACACGGACATTTTTACCAGCCGCCCAGAGAAAACCCATGGCTTGAGGCAATAGAGTTGCAGGACAGCGCCGCTCCTTTTCACGACTGGAATGAAAGGATTAACAAGGAATGCTACAATCCTAATTCCGTGTCAAAAATTGTTGACAGCAGAAATTCTATTCTTGATGTGGTTAACAATTATTCATACATGAGCTTTAACTTTGGCCCCACACTGCTTTCATGGATGGAACAGTTTGCGCCGCTGACTTACGAAAGAATTATTAAGGCTGACATTGAAAGCGCCGGAGAGCACAACGGGCATGGAAACGCTATTGCGCAGGTTTATAACCACATGATTATGCCGCTGGCAAACGAACAGGACAAGCAGACGCAAACAAAATGGGGGATACGTGATTTTGAACACCGTTTCGGCAGAAAGCCCGAAGGTATCTGGCTTTCGGAAACCGCTGTTGACGATGATACTCTGCGGGTTCTGGCTGAAAACGGAATGAAATTTACGATTTTATCGCCCTATCAGGCTTTAAAAATAAGAAAAATCAGCGGCAGTGACTGGCAGGACACAAGCTGGGGCAATATTGACCCTGCAAGACCTTACAGATATTATATTAAATCCGCGCCGGATAAATATATTGATTTATTTTTCTATGACGGTTCAATTTCGCGCTCCGTTGCGTTTGACGAACTTCTAAAGGACGGAAATAAGTTTATAAAACGTCTGAAAGAAGGCGTTTCGGACGCCAGAAATTATCCGCAGATAATAAACATTGCAACCGACGGCGAAAGTTACGGGCACCATACAAAATTCGGGGACATGGCATTGTCCTATGTGCTTAAAATCAAAGCAAAAGATGAAGGTTTTAAGATTACGAATTACGGCGAATATCTTGCGAATTACCCTGTTGAATACGAAGCTGATATAAAACAAAATTCTTCTTGGAGCTGTTCGCACGGCGTATGCCGCTGGAAAGAAGACTGCGGATGCTCAACGGGCGGACATCCGGGCTGGAACCAAAAATGGAGAAAACCGCTGAGAGATGCTCTCGACTATTTGAGAGACGAACTTGCCGTACTTTTTGAAGAAGAAGGCAAAAAATACTTCAGCAGCGCTTGGGAAGTCCGCAACAACTACATTGACTTAATTCTGGACCGCAGCGAAATGAATCTTAAAAAATTTCAGAATGCAAATTTCCTCCCCGAGCTCACGGACAGCCAAAAAGTCAAAGCAATGGAATTGCTCGAAATCCAGCGTCAGGCAATGTTAATGTATACGAGCTGCGGGTGGTTTTTCTCCGAAATATCCGGCATAGAACCGGTGCAGGTGCTTAAATACGCAGCCCGCGCAATGCAGCTTGCCGCAAGGTTCACTGATAAGGATTTTGAAACGAAATTTTTGAATATACTTTCTCAGGCAAAGAGCAATATTGCCGAACAGGGGAACGGCAGAGATATATTTGAACGCTACGTACGTCCTTCCGTAGTAACAATGAAGCAGATTGCATGCCTGTGGGCAGTATCATCTTTGTATCAGGATTTTGAAGATGAAGAAGATGTTTACAGCTATGCGGTCAAAAAAAAGGCTTACAAAAAAGTACAAAAAGGAAATTCGTCGCTGATTATAGGACAAATTGAAATTCAGTCGAAAGTTACACTGAGAAAGTTTCATCTGGTATTTGCGCTTATGCAGTACGGTGATTTTCACTGTGCAATCAAGGAATACTCAGGAGAAACAGAGTTCAGCAAGATGAAATCCGACCTTATAAAAATATTTATGACAGATTCAATGACAGAGATTTTCCGTGCGCTTGACGGGTATTTCGGCAAGGAGTACTTTACTCTCAAAGACATATTTATTGAGGAAAGACGTAAAATTCTGCAAATTCTTCTGAAAGGGAAACTCGAAAAATTTGCGGAAGCTTACCGCAGCATGTATGACGACGGCAAAGGCTCCATTTATCACCTGCAAAATCTCGGCTTAAGCATTCCTGACGAATTTAAGATTTCCGCGAATTATGCGTTAAGCCATAAGTTTAACGATGTTGCTACGGGTGGATTTATTGAAGCGGAAGATATTCAGCAGGCTGCCGATATTAACGCGGAAGCCCGTAAAATCGGGATTAAGCTGGACAAAAGACCTTCCAACCTCGTATTTAGCAAAAAAATTCTCCAAAATATCAACCGTCTGGTTCACAGTTTTGAAATTCAACAGGCGGAAGTTGTTCTGGAATTATTCGCAAATATTGAGACGCTTGAACTGGAAGTTGACATAGCGGAGGCTCAGAACACCTATTTCAATAAGATTTACCATCGAATCGGCGAAATTCTGGAAATTGTGCTGTCTGAAAGCAAAAAATCAAATGACATGAAATTTATTGAATCGCTTCTGGACATAGGCAAAAAACTTAATATTAATACGGAATTTTACCGCCGGAAACTGGACAAAGCGCTGATGGCCGTAATTAATTAGCCGGAGCGGGAAAATTACCCTACCATTGAGGCATTGTTTTGTGTACATGTCAAGTGGCAATGCTTTCCTGTAAGGATAGGAGTTTAAACAAAAGAAAATACATTTTTGATTGAGGTATTATAATCCGGGCGCAGAATCCCGGCCTCTGTAATAATCCCGGTGATTAATTCATTCGGAGTTACGTCAAAACCGGGGTTAATAATGTTGACTTCCGGCGCACAGATTATTTTGCCGTTAATATGTGTAACTTCTTCGCGCGACCGTTCTTCAACAGGGATTTCATTGCCGGTCTGAATGCTTGTATCAATCGTAGAAAGCGGCGCAGCGATATAAAACGGGATATTATGATACTTAGCGGCAATCGCAACGGTGTAAGTTCCGATTTTGTTTGCAGTATCGCCGTTTGCGGCAATCCTGTCCGCTCCGGTCACAACCATATCAATCATGCCTTTTTTCATAAAATATGAACACATCCCGTCCGTTATGAGGGTTACGGGAATTCCGTCCATAGTAAGCTCAAGCGTGGTAATCCTTGCACCCTGCTGGCGCGGACGGGTTTCATTTGCAAAAACCTGAATAGTATTATCTTTTGCGAACGCCGAGCGGACCACACCGAGCGCTGTACCGTAACCCGCAGTGGCAAGCGCACCGGCGTTACAGTGGGTTAAAATCACCGCGCCCTCAGGCACGGCTTCAGCTCCGAAATCACCTATTTTCCTGTTAATCGCAATGTCTTCTGCCTGCATTCTAATCCCGTTTCGCTTTAATTCCTCTACAATTCCGGCAGTGTCAGAAGCCGAATTTTTTATAATCTGTTTTTGCTTTTCGACCGCCCACATTAAATTCACTGCAGTCGGACGGGAACCTGCAAGATAATCGGCTTTTTGGAGAAGTTCCGCAATGAATTTTTCACGCGGAAGCCCCTGCAATTCCTGCGCATACAGCGTAACCCCGTGGGCGCCGGCAATCCCGATTGCCGGCGCTCCGCGCACAACCATCATTTGAATTGCGTCAAACATTTGTTGTCCCGTTTTTATATCAACATATCTGAATTCATAGGGCAACACTGTCTGGTCAACCATTCTTGAATAGTCTTCCACCCATTCTATTGTTTTAATTTTTGATTTAAACTCACTCATTATGCTATAATTATATCATGAACAACATAGAGATGCTGAAACACCGGAGGTCAATCCGGGCGTTCAGCATGACGGCATTGTTAATTTTACATTGATTCGTCATTGCGAGCGCAGCGAAGCAATCCAGAAAATCCAGTCAAAAACATTGAATTTACCGGATTGCCGTGTCGGGCTTACTCCTCGCAATGACGTGTCAATAGTACGTTAACAATCCTCAGAACGACAGGAGGGTAATTTGAACAACTTATTCACAGAGCTGGAAAATCAAAATAAGCAAGTTCCGCTTGCCGAAACCTTGCGGCCTAAAACAATTGAGGAATTTCTGGGGCAGAGTAATGTAATTTCCGAAAATAGTCCGCTGTTAAATCTTCTGAAGACTAACCGGTTGTTTTCGCTCATACTGTGGGGACTTCCCGGCTGCGGCAAAACCACTCTGGCAAGGCTGATTGCAACAAAAACAAACGCGCAGTTTATAGAGATGTCAGCCGTAACTTCCGGCGTAAAAGATATTAAAGAAGCGGTGGAAAGCGCAAGAGCGGCGCTGCGCAGCGGAACCAAAACCATTCTGTTTATAGATGAAATTCACCGTTACTCAAAAACCCAGCAGGACGCTCTTTTGCCGCACCTTGAAAACGGAACGCTTTTCCTAATCGGCTCCACAACGGAAAACCCGTCGTTTCAGGTAATTCCGGCGCTGCTGTCCAGGGTTCAGGTAATAAGGCTTAATTCTATTGATGACGGGAGCATGACACAGATTATCAAAAAAGGGTTTGCATATCTGGCTAAAAATTATCTTCCGATGGACTGTGAGGGCGGCGTAATTGATTTTATAATAAATCTTGCGCGCGGAGACGCACGGTATGCGCTGAATGTGGTTGAAAACTCTTATTTTGCAAGCGATTTGAAAGATGAGCGGCGGAATTTAACCGTTGAAATTATTGAAAAAATTTGCCAGCAAAGAAACACGCGGTATTCACAGGATGAACACTACGACCATGCTTCGGCATTCCAAAAGAGTTTGCGCGGTTCTGACCCGGATGCGGCAATTTATTATTTAGCAAAAATGATTGCGGCGGGAGAAGACCCGAGATTTATCGCGCGCAGACTTGTCGTAACCGCTGCGGAAGACATCGGCAATGCCGACACAAACGCGCTTAACGTAGCAATGAACGCTTACAAAGCTGTTGAATTACTGGGCTTGCCGGAAGGGCGCATACCGCTTGCACAGGCGGTAATTTACGTTGCGCGCGCGCCAAAATCCAATGAAACGGTCTGCGCAATTGATATGGCGCTTGGCGATATTGCCCACGGAAAGGATTTTCCGCCGCCTATGCACCTGCGCGATGCGCATTACAAAGACGCTCAAAAATACGGATTTGGCGAAGGCTACATATACTCCCATTCCCAGCCCGAAACATACCAGCAGTTTTTACCGGATGAGTTAGCCGGCAAAAAGTACACTCGTTTGTACTCTCGCCCTGCGGGAGAGAGTACAAACACTTAGCGAAACCGTAGGTTGAGCTTAGTGTTTGGAGTGAGGGGTGCAGGCTGAGCCTGCACCCATGACATGTGTTCTACCCAAGATTTATTCGGTTCTGCGCCCCCTCACCTGAATTTCTAAATTCACACTGCGTGTTCATTAAGAAATTCACCCTCTCCCGCAGGGAGAGGAACTTTTAAGCAGTGTTATTTCTCCCTCCCAGCTGGCCGCAGGCGGCGTCAATATCCGCTCCGCGTTCCAGACGCACCGTAACCTTCTTACCCGATTGCTCCAATATAGATTTGAAACGCATAACAGAATTATTGGAAGATTTTTGATATAAGCTGCCCGCAACCGGGTTGTACGGGATTAAATTTACATTGCATTTTATGTCATGAATATAGTCCGCAAGCTGTTTTGCACAATCAAGCGTGTCATTCAAATCCTTAATCAGCAGGTATTCGACAGTAATTCTGCGTCCTGTTTCCGCAGTATAATTTTTAAGCGCTGTTTTCAAATCATTCATGTTGTATTGATTTTCAATTCCCATAATTGTTTTACGGATTTCGTGATTTGGCGCATGCAGTGAAACCGCCAGAGTTGACTGCATTTTCAGCTCCGCAAGCTTATTAATCTGAGGGATAATCCCGCTGGTTGAAACAGTCAGTCTGCGTACGCCGATTTGAAAATTTTCGTTAAAAATTTCCATAGCTTTCAAGACGTTTTCCAAATTCAGCAGCGGCTCGCCCTGCCCCATGAACACTACATTCGTAATCTTTAACCCTGTATCGCGCTGAATTGTTAAAACTTGTTCTATAATTTCTTTATAAGTAAGATTTCTGACAAACCCGAGTCTGCCTGTTGCGCAAAAAGAGCAGTTAACAGCGCAGCCTATTTGCGAGCTTACACAAGCTGTCAAGTTCGCACGGTTGTCAAACCGCATTAAAACTGTTTCCGCGCACCCGCCGTCCGGGAATTCTATAAGGTATTTTATTGTTCCGTCAAAACTTTCCTGCTTTGTTTTTATTTTCACATTGCTCACAAGCGCGTTTTTTTTCAATTCTTCACGGAACTTCACTGATAAATCAGTCATTTCGTCAATTTTTGCTGCGGATTTCAAATAAATCCAGTTATGAATTTGGCGTGCCCTGAATTTTGAAGCATGCAGTTTATCCGTAATTTCTTCTATTTCTTTTAATGTTAAACCTGAGAGTATTTGCATAAGTTCCTTTTGACATTTGCAAGCATAAGAACGCCATGCTCGGTAAATACATAAGGCTTGTATTTTCTCACGTCATTTTTAAAGGTCACAATTTGTGACCTTAGATTTCGCCACTCATCGTTAGAAAGTTGAAACATAAAAGAAACAGGGAATTTGTCCATATTCCTTTTAACAGCTTGGTTCAAAACCTTTGTTTCAACCTGATACAACGCCGCCAAATCACTATCAAGCATTACCTTGTGTCCGCGAATTTCGTAAATCATATCTTGAACAGGAGTTAAATCATTTACCATACTTCAACCTTAAAACTATTCTAACACAAAAAATGTAAATTTATTCGTGTTAACTTGTCGGTAACCACATCCTGACCTTGTTTCAGAGGCTGTCAATAGCGAAATTCTGCCACTCCGGTTACGTCATGCTGAATTTATTTGTTACTTCCCTTTGGGAGAAGGTGGCATGCCGGATGAGGGTTTTACTGATAACGTCATTGCGAGAAGGGCGTTAGCCCGACGAAGCAATCCAGGCAAAACATTAAATTTACCGGATTGCCACGCTGTCCCTTGAATCCTCTCTGTCATGCCGGACTTGTTTTGTACCTCTTTGCTTTTCCCTCTCCCTTTGGGAGAGGGTGCCCGGAGGGCGGGTGAGGGTTTTATTGAATT
>JAISCP010000062.1 GCA_031265495.1 Heliobacteriaceae bacterium
CTGAATCAAGTTCAGGGTGACGTGGAGATTGTTGAATGTTTTTTACTAATAATTATGAGTTTAAAAATGAGAGATTACGGACGAAAACGCCGGAAAAACCCGAACCGGCTGCAATTCGCGTTCCGGATAACCTAGTGATTTTAACGGGACAGTTATGGAAACAAGTTCAGCATGACAGGGAGGTTAAGGTGGGCTATCCTTTGCTGTTCCCTCTTTCCTGTTTACTATTAACTAATTTAGCTATCAGCCCTCTATCCGCTTAGTAAACTACTCCTCGATATAATCCTTTAAATGCTGAAATTCTTTATTATGTCTGACTTTCAATAACACGGCGTTTTCCAGCTGTCTTACGCGCTCTTTGGAATACCCCATTATCCTGCCCAGCTGCTCAAGCGTACACGGAGTTTCTCCGTTAATCCCGAAGCGGTACGTAATTATTTTCTTTTCACGCTCGTCCAAAGTGGAAAGTAAATCCTCAATACTCCCCTTTAAAACGTTATTACCGGTCTGAACCTCAGGCGAACCATAGCATGTATCCTGAATATAATCCCCGATGTTTAAGTCGTCCGTAACGGGCGTTTCCAAACTCACCGGCTCTTTTATAATGGAACGCTTAATTGAAGCAAGCATTTTTACGGGTATATCAAGTTTTTGGGCAACTTCCTCATCGTCCGCTTCTCTGCCGAGTTCAAACGCAAGCGAAGCTGATGCTTTTTTATATTTTCGTATTTTATCAGCCATATGCACGGGAATTCTTATGGCTCTTGAGTTATTTGCAATAGCGCGTACAATAGTCTGCTTAATCCACCAGGTAGCGTAAGTTGAAAACCGGAAATTTCTGGAATAATCAAACTTTTCGGCAGCCTTAATCAGCCCCAGCGAACCCTCCTGAACCAAATCCATAAACAGAACTCCCTGTCCGATGTATTTTTTGGCAATACTCACAACCAACCTTAAATTTGCCTGAACAAGCTTACGCAGCGCAACCTCTCGTGACTCTCCTTCCTTAATCTGTTTTCCTAAATCTTTTTCTTCCTGCGAAGACAACAGTTTAACTTTACCGATATCTTTTAAATACATTTGAAGAATATCATCATCGTTTGAAACAGAGTTAAAGATTCGGGGTTCCGCAAAATCCTCAGCTAAATCCTCAACAACTTCTTTCTCAACTAAACACCGGGGTTCAAAATAATTTTCCATAACATTCATACTAATCCTCTTCTTCTGAATACTCAGACGTAAGGATTAGTATTTTGTTCCCCGAATTGATAATACCGCACTAAGTATCAAACAGACTGTGCAAACGCCGCTGAATATCCGTTTCTTCAAGTTCTTTGCAGGTCTTATTTAAATCCAGCGCTTTCTGATAATATTGCGCAGCGTCATTTATAAATTCCAAAACCTGTGAAGCGCGGCCGGCGTTAAAGTATGCGAGCGTATAATCAGGGTTTAACTCAACAGCTTTTTCAAAATATTCCAACGCTTCCATAGCATCGCCCAGCCCGTCAAGATATAAAATCCCTAAATTATTTTGTGCATTGGCGTTTTCAGGGTCCAAGTCAACAGCTTTATGGTAAGAAACAAGCGCTTCTTCAAGATAATCTTTTTCCCACAAAGCAATACCGGCTTTTGAATAACCGCGCGGATTTTCGGGGTTCAGGGTTATGGCGTCGCAGTAAGCGCGGATTGCATGATCCAAATCGTAATCCGCCATATAAATATCTCCCAGTGCAAGATATAAATCATAATTTGAAGGGTCAAGTATCAGCCCCGCACGATAAGCCGAAACCGCCGCCTCAATATTTCCGTTAACCTCGCTGTAAATCGATCCCAGTGCATGACATACAATAGAAGTCCATTCATTATCGGGGTTAAGCGCAACAGCTCTTTGGTAATGCTCTACTGCTTCCTCATAAAGCTCGGCTTTAGCATAAGCATAAGCCAGAGAATTATTATAAAACGGATTACATTCATCATTTTCCAGCGCCAGTTTGAAGGCGCTTACAGAATTTATCTTATCCTCCTTGCGCAGATAAAGATGGCCGAGTTCGTAATAAATTTGAGCTGTATCCTGCCCGAATTCAAGCAGTTTTTCATAGCAGTCAATTGTTTCGTCTGTACAATCCGGGTAATAAGTCTGTAAAACCGTTGCCAGCTTAATCAAAATTTCACGGTTAAACGGATTGGCCTCAAGCGCGCTGCGGTAACATTCAACCGCAATGTCAACTTCTTTGGTTTTCAGCGATACATCGCCCATTCTGCCGTAAAAAATTTCTTTATGATTTGTTTTTTCAACAGCTTTTTTATAAATATTTTCAGCAGCGGGGTATAATTTTATTTTTTCCAGAATTTTACCGGCAGTGTCAAACGAAAAAATCGATAAACTATTTGAGAAATTTTTATAAAACATTTTTATTGAAGGCTTGTCCCAAGCAAGCATCATGCTCCCGGAAACGAAGTAGTACATGAAATTTACGTAATCAGCCGGCGCGGCTTTACCCGAGCTAATCTTTTCCAGCAAAGTTTCGGAAAGAACCAGTCTGGGCCTTGCTGATTTTAATTTGCTCATTTTTATTGCGGATTTAAATTCCTGCTCTGCGGCAGCGAAATCCTGCGCCATTTTCATAAAATAACCGGTATATAAACGGGCGTCCGCGCTGTGCGGCGAAAGCGAAACAGCGGTTTTACACTGTTCAATTGCAGTTGATATACTGATTTCTCCGTGTTCCCACATCAAAGCCGCAAGACGATAATATGTTTCGGGGATTGTCGGGTCAAGCTTTACGGCATTTATATAATTTTCAACAGCTTCCTGCAAGTCACCGTTATGCTGCCTGATTAAGTATCGCTCGTGTGCGGCTCTGGCTTTTTCAAGTGATTCAAAAGCGGGCTGAATTAAAATTTGTTCTGACATTTTGAGCTCCAAACTATACTGTCTTGCAACGGACTTAATTTATTCTATCTTTATCATTTAATCCAAAAATCATATAAATACAGTATAAAAAGGTTAAAGGGAGGTTCAATGTTGAACCTCCCGGTTAGTTAGGGATAGGGATTTTAGCCTCCTGTATACTCAGGTTTCCAGCGTTCTATCGCTTTAGACTCCGCTTGTTTAGTAGCGTCGTATTCCTGAGATATTAATTTCAATTCTGTTTCAAGTCTTGTTTTTTCTGCCGTAATGTCTTTTTCCTGCTGGTTTAACGTTTTTTCTTCCTGCTTGGCAATCTGTTCCCTTTGCTGTTTGTACAAGTTTTGGAACATATAATTCTGGTACCAAGGCTGCATTTGCGGGTTTTGTTGCGTCATTTGCATAATTTGCTGCTGCATCATCGGGTTCATCATCTGCTGCTGGGCCCCCATTATGGAAGCATTATGAGCATATTGCATGAACATCAGCTGCCGCCCGAACATTGAACCCGGAACATCCATCAAATCCCTGAAAGAAATGTTTCCGTCTGCAATATTTGAAGCATAATGCTGCAAATCCTGCAATTTCTTTGTTAACTGCGTGATGCGATATTCAATGCGATTCTGTGCGTTCAGCAGCGAGAGCTTTCTCGATGCGAAAACTAATAGTCCCATTGTCCTATCTCCTACCTATAATTTTGTAACTAACCTTTTTTTAACCTTACATATATATAAAAACATTGCACCCGGATTTATTGCCTTATTGCAATCTTTATGTAAAGATATGTTACTAAATAGTTTTTTCAACGACTTTGTCAATCAGCCCGTAATCCTTTGCTTCAGCGGCGGACATGTAGTAATCCCGCTCAGTATCCTCTTTAACTTTTTCAATAGGCTGTGAACAATTATTGGCTAACATTTCGTTTAACATGGCTTTCATTCTTAAAATTTCTTTTGCTTCAATCTCAATATCGGTAGCCTGTCCGCGCGCGCCGCCCAGAGGCTGGTGAATCATAATTCTTGCGCCGGGAAGCGCCATTCTTTTGCCTTTAGCGCCGGACGAAAGCAGAAACGCTCCCATAGAGGCCGCTTCACCGAGACAAATAGTTGAAACATCCGCCTTAATCAGCTGCATCGTATCATAAATTGCCATGCCGGCAGTAATAACGCCGCCCGGACTGTTTATGTAGAGCATAATATCTTTATCGGGGTTTTCGCTGTCCAGCAGAAGAAGCTGGGCAACAACGGAATTTGCCGTCTCATCGTCAATCTCCTCACCGAGAAAGATAATTCTTTCTCTCAAAAGCCGCGAGAATATATCAAAAGATTTTTCTCCCCGTGAAGATGCTTCAATAACCGTTGGAACATAGCCCATAATTTTAAAGTAAGTTTCTTTATCCATAATTCTTTCCCCTTATTCATCAATTATATTATAAAAAAACAATTTAGGGAATAGTATTTAGTAAATAGGGGTTAGTAAATAGTAAATAGCGTTGAAAATACTAGTTTTCAGTGCCTTGTTTGCCGTGCAGCCTGCCCCCTCACCCCGAACACTAAGCTCAACCTTCGGTTTCGCTAAGGGTTCGCACCCTCTCCCGCAGGGAGAGGGATACAGAATAGGCTTGAATGGTGGGCTGTGGCAATCCTTTGCTGTTCCCTCTTTCCTGTTTACTATTCACTAATTTTATCAGTTACGCAGAGTAGATTTTGAAGGTCCGTTCTACATTCTTGTCAATCGCTGCCTTGATGGAATCGTATTCTGTCTGTAAGGAATTGTGTTCTGTGTCTATGTTTTTTAACTCCATGTCATAACGTTTGTCTTTGGATTGGATTTTGTCCATTGCGCGTTTGTATTCCGCTTCCGCCTGTGTTACCGCAAGCTGATCCTTTTTTTCTGTAATATTTACGCAGTTGTTATAAGTAAATGATGACCATTCGCCGTTTTTGTCCGCTTGTTCCATTTTCACCAAACCGCTTTCAAGTGCGTATTTTATCCATTCCGGGCCTGATGCAAGGCCGTCTTCAAGGGCTTGATAGCCTTTAAGCATGCGATTGAAAAGATTTGTGTACCATTGGGTCTTTTGGGCGTTGTTTTCATTGGGGTTTGCGGTGTCTATGTATTCGTATTTAGGTTCACCATAGGTGTTAAACACCTTATCAAGATAGTAATAATCAATTACATCCAGAGCTTTTTGGGTATGCGGGTAGGTTGTTATATCGTAGTGTTCTCTTATTTGCTCAGGGTCAGACATAAGTCTTTTTTTATTGCAGACAGGCTGGTAGGGATCACAGCCGGGCACGCCGTCTATTGTTTGCAGCGGTGTATGGCCGGAATTTGGATTTTCACCGTAAAGGAAGTCAGACAGTTTTGACAGCGCATCATAGTATGCCGCAAACTCCGCCGGAGCGTCACTTCTTTTGATGTATCCCGCGCGAAGCATCTCATCTATTTCGTACTCTTTCCTTGCATCTCTGATAAATGATTCAGCGAGATTTTTGTATGCTTCATAGTATTCATCGTTGTACATGGGTATTCTGTCATTTGTGTCATCAAATAACATATTACCTGTCACGGGGTCATATTTCATTCTTGTCTGATAACTCTGAGGCGGTATTTGTTTTTCTAAACCGTTCAGAGGCCCTGCTTTGTCGTCATAGTAACCGTTGCCGCTAAATATACCGCTGCTTTGCCCGGAATTATTCCAATTACCGCCGTAAGGACCTTCGGATACACCGTAGTTGCCTAAATCACCGGTTTTACCCCATCGGCTTACACCTGTCCAGTGGGAGTATTTGTATCTTTGGGTGGCGCGTGTGTCGAAAGTTAAGGTGCCGTTTGAAAAACCCAAGTCTTTAATAGCAAAATTTACTAATTTTAACTTACCGTCAGGCTGCACAATGTTGTAGAACAGACCGGAGGTAAAAGGGTCTGCATTTCCGTCAAAACCGGTGCCCGCAGAATCAGTAGCGCTCGGGTCAGCAACTTCTGTGCCGTTTTTATCATAAAACTTACCGTCGGCCTTACGTACAACAGGGGATATATTTGAGGCTATGACTTTATTAGCCGCATCAACAATGTTATACGTAAATGTTCCGTCAGGATTAGTGACTTTCTGCAGCTTGTTGCCGGAACCGTCCGGAATCCAGCCGGCGGAAGGGTCAGGCATAACCATATCGTTGTTTTCATTGAAAACATAATTAACTTCATCTGAAGGAATGTGCGCGCTTCCGGTAGCTATATCCACAATTCTGAGTTCGCTGTTAGTGTCGTCCATAGGCGGTAAGCCGTTCTTATATTGAGTAAAACCGGGCCAGTTGGCAAGAAACGGATTCATCATAACAGCATTGGCTTTAGGGTCTTTATAAACTCTGTATACATTTTTAATTACCTGGTCGTATGTTTTAGAGCCGTCAGCATTTGTTGTTTCTTTTAGGAAAATTCTGAACGGAGCCTGCGCGCAGTCCGCATTTGTAGTAGGATTGAAATCCCAGTATTTTAAACCGATAAGGCTGGTGTCACCGCCAACATCAGCTGCGGTAGCAATACCTGTCGGACTCTGCATTTTGGGTTTCAGGGTTTTATTGATTGTATCCATGTAGCCGGCATAAATATTATTATTATCTGTTCTGTTGTTTACAGGTAAGGAAGTTTGTGTTATGTAATCATATTTTTTCACAGCGCTGTCGCCGCCGGCAATAATATCTATACCGGGATTGCTCAGGGTAGTATTATTTAAGGCGCTGCCCGTTATATTCTGCAAAAGTATCAGATAATCACGGTAATTAACATTGTCATCTTTTGCTTTAGCTGAATATACTGTTTTACCGTTTTGCACGGAAGTGTCCATAATACTTGACAGAAAGCCGCCTTTATCAATTCCGGCGGAACCAAGCCTTGTTACGGTAAATGCATCTAACATCGGCTGTAATTTAGCTTTAAGTGCATTTTCTGTTCTTTGCACTTCGCTTACGAGAAACTCATACTGCTTCATCGTTGGAATAGTTGTATCGTACCCCTGATGATGAATTCCTGACAAGCTTTCGCCTTCATACATTTTTTTCAGCTGGTCAGGGGTGTAGCCGCTGCTTTTCATTACGACATTTTTCAAATGGTCTGTTGTCCGGTATTCTACATGACCGCTTTTGTTTACTTTATCCTTTAAGTTATCAAAGTAGGTTGTTTTGTATTCAAGTCCGTGTAACTTAAGGAATGCATCCAGAGCTTTGCTGCCGGCGCTCATTGCGTCTGTAAAGTTTTTCGCTTCAGCTTCGGATACCAGCAGCTTGCCCGCAAGCGTTGACAGGCCGTACTGGTTGTTATACTGGCTGTAACTTGTCAGGGCGTTGAAGGTCAGCTTTTGGTAATTTTGCTTATTGTCCGCATCGTAATTTGTGAACATCAGCTGCGCACCATTCAACGCTTGCACATAACGTTCGTTAACCTGACCGCTCTCGGTTGCAAGGCGCATTTTGGAATTGCTGATTAACTGCGCGCGGAGTTCGTTGTCCGAAATCCGCGCCGTTAAACTCAGTAATTGTGCCTGTGATGCTGCTAAGCCCATCTTTTTAATCCTTAAAGTATCTTTTTAATCCTGCATGTTATATCGGCATCTTTTGCAGGAACTTTAAGGATTAACGGCAATTGTAAACTTAATGTTACAATTGCTTTATTGCTCTTTTAAGCCGGTTAATTTTCTTCAGGGAAGTCCCTATGCCGCAAAGAAATAACTTCCACTCTCCGCTGCTTTTTTCTTCCTCTATTCCGTGCAGTCCGTATAAATCAACCGAAGTCTTAATAAGAATTTTTGAAGGGTCATCGTTTTTATAAAACTCTGTATTTTGACATTCATTCTTTAAATTATTTATATTTTTAATTAATTCGCTAATATGCCTTCTGCCGCGCCTGCTGTTTAAAAAATTAATATTAGCTTCAATTGAGGCTAACAGCGGGTATGACGGCGAAGTAGTGGTTATCGTTTCCAGCGCGGAACGCGGGTTTATATCGCAGTTTGAATGTAAAAGCGCTGTCGGATTAAGTCCGCCTGCCGTCTTATGCAGGGATTGGATTGTAAAATCAGCGATTTTTACAGAGCTTTCGGGAAGTTCATCGCTGAACGGATACAAAGCCCCGTGCGCTTCATCCGCAATCAAATAAGCGCCATGCTTTTCACATAATTTCTTAATTCCTCTTATGTCTGAAACAATTCCCTCGTAAGTCGGCGAAGTCACGATTACCGCCTTTATATCGTTAAATTTACGAAACGCTTCCGCGATAACATTATTGCTTACCGCTCCGGTTATATCCCGGCCTTCCGCATTCCCGGTCTCATAATAAACAGGTTCGCATCCCGCAAGCTTTACGGCATTCAAATGAGACGGATGGGCTTTGTCCCATATCAGCGCTCTGCCGCACCTTTTTGTACATGCCAAAACTGCGGCAATTATACCGCTTGTAGAGCCGTTCGTAAGAAAACAGGTGTATTTTACGCCGTAAATCTTTCTCGCACGCTCCTGCGCCGTCTCAAGGGCTTCCTGAGGATTATGCGCGTCAGTCTCCGAAATATCGTATTTGTAGAACTGCCGGAATTTATTGAAAATAAAGAAACGCTGGTTATGTGAAGGAGTTGTAAACAGAGTCTTTCTTATTTTTCTTCTGAATAAACTTATTAAACTCATTATTTATTACGTATTTCAATACTTCTTTTGGCACAATACTGCGTCATGGTCATTTTGTCAATACTGTCTTTGAATTCAAATCTTCCTGAAAGCGTGTAGCCGCCGTCATAATTTTTCTCAATTCTGATAGGCGAAAATACTGCGCCCAAAGATTGTTCGGCAGAAAGCGGCAATGTTAATGAGTATTTTTTTTCAATATCAAAATTTTCTTTTGTTTTAAACTTCATACCGCCGGCGGAAACGTCCAGAGTAGTGATTTTATAAATCCTGCTGTCTGCTGTCACATCAATATCATTGATAAATTTTATACGCGTATACTGACGTCTTTGCAAAAACTTGTGCTTAGCCGGGCTTGCAATCTGCAGAATTCTGCCCTCTATTTCTTTAGGATAAGAGTTAAAAAACACTGTACCATACTGGTTTTGAGTATAAAACTCGCAGTAATTGTGTCTCAAAATCCCTTTTGAATCGTATTCAAGCTCAATAGTGAACCCGTCAGGACGTACATCCGTAATCTTTCCTCTGTTTGCATTTCTGAAATCATGCGGAACAACCGTTACAGCTCTGTCTTTTTCAATTAATTCTCTCATTGATTACCCTCTTTTAGGATTATTATACGGCATTTCTTAAAATTTTGCAAATGTTAAGAATTATCCGTATTGCTGCTGTCGAACCTGCAATCACCGTAAAAGGATTATTTACCGGTACAAAAATATTAATCTTTCCTCTAATGTTTTAGTAAACCAAAGGGATTAACATAAACATGTAAATCCTCAACTCTTCTGATTGCTCAGTGCCCCTTTAAAAGGGGCTTTTTATTTGACTAAGTGAATAGGAGGTAAGAGGGCTGGAGGGATAGCTAAATTAGTAAACAGGGAAGAGAGAACCGTTGAATTCCTCTCTCTGCGCCGCCTCATCTGCACATGACAAATAACACCATAACTTCGGCGTCATCCTGAACTTGTTTCAGGATCTGGCCGTCTGTACCGGTAAGTAAAGTTTATCTCATTTATATGTATGAAATTTTTACAGATAAGTGAATTTTAGAATACTGTCTGCCGATTACAGGAGTAACAGGTTACAGAAGGCAAAGCCTTTTGTAATTCCTCCCCAAGTCTGGCAGCCGTTCTTCTAAAGAATGGCTTTTTTTTTGCGATGTCATTGCTGTACATGTCAAGTAATTAGTTACATGATTAAGCAGTTAGCAGAGGGGAAATTACCCTCCCCATGAGAGGGCATTGTTAACTTTGCATTGTTTCGTCATTGCGAGGAGGGCGTAAGCCCGACGCGGCAATCCAGTAAATTCAACGGTTTTGACTGGATTGCTTCGTCCTCATTACATTCGTCCTC
>JAISCP010000063.1 GCA_031265495.1 Heliobacteriaceae bacterium
ACCTTGCGAGATTCAACAGAAAAACAAAGCGATATTCAAAATCTTTTGAAATGCTACATATTACTTTGAATTTATTTATCAATCAACATCTATTAGCAATGCAAAGTTAACAATGCCCCACTTGAGGGGGCAGTGTTCATTTTACATTGTTTCGTCATTGCAGCGCGTCAGCCCGACGCGGCAATCCGGTAAATTCAATGTTTTGACTGGATTGCTTCGTCGCTTGCCATGCAAGCTCCTCGCAATGACGTTATCAATAAAACCCTCATCCGGCACTCCGTGCCACCTTCTCCCAGAGGGAGAAGGTCGTTCAACCTTTAAACCTTTCAACCATTCAACTTTTAAACCATATTTCCTATTCACTATTTCCTAACCACTATTTACTATTTACTATTTACTGATGTATAATAATTGGCATGGGGGTATCGGATATGATAAAAAAAACAGTTTTATATGATAAACATACTGCGCTGGGGGCTAAGATGGTTGATTTTGCAGGCTGGTATATGCCTGTGCAGTATGTTTCCATTATTGAGGAACACAAAGCCGTGCGTGAACATGCCGGATTATTTGATGTTTCGCACATGGGCGAGGTTTTTGTTTCCGGCAGGGAGTCTTGTGAATTTTTGGATAAACTTGTTCCGCAGGATATTTCCAAACTGGCTTGCTCAAAGGCGGTTTACTGCCAATTGCCGGATGAGAAAGGCGGGTTGATAGACGATTTAATTATTTATAAATTGGACAACGACAGCTATCTGGTAATATGCAATGCTTCAAGAATTAACGAGGATTGGGACTGGATGAACAAAAACGCTGTTGGATTTGATGTGAAACTTGATAACCGCTCGGATGATTATGCGCTTCTTGCGGTTCAGGGGCCGCAAGCGGCTTTGATACTGGAAGAAATGGGTCTGGACACAAATCAGGAGTCTTTCACTATTAAGCCTGCCCGAATATGCGGGATTGAGGTTTTTGCATCCCGTACCGGCTACACGGGAGAGGACGGCTATGAAATCCTTGCGGAAAATAAGTTTGCGCCGGAATTGTGGGACAAAATTCTGGAGGCGGGAGTTAAGCCAATCGGGCTGGGAGCGCGTGATACTTTACGTCTTGAGGCGGCTCTCCACCTGTACGGGAACGACCTTGATATAAATACAAGCCCGGTGGAAGCAGGGCTTTCCTGGTCAATTCCTAAAGACAAAAACGCGGATTACAACGGCAGGGAAGTTATTACGGGACAGATGGCAAACGGTACGGACAAAAAATTAATCGGACTAAAAATGCTGGATAAATCAATTGCCCGTCATGGGTATGATGTGTATTTTAACGGTGAAAAAGCCGGGATTGTCACGAGCGGCGGGGTTTCTCCGATGCTGAACACAAGTATAGCACTTGCTTATGTAAAAAATCTTAAAGAAATTTGTGCAGGCGCGGATGTTCAGGTTATGATTAGAGAAAAGCTTCATGATGCACAGGTTGTGAAAAGACCGTTTATTGAAAAAAGGAACAGAGTAAAAACAAAACTTAGTTTATAAAGGAGTAGAAAATGGATTATACCGAAAAGATTTTATGTACTAAATCACATGAGTATTTACTGGAAAATGCGGACAAAACTTACACAGTGGGTTTAACCGATTACGCGGTTGAACAGCTGGGCGATATTGTATTTTTGGAATTACCGGAGGTTGGCATGGAGTTCAAAAAAGGCGAGTCTTTTGCTGCGGTTGAGTCGGTCAAGGCTGCGTCCGAAATATACCTGCCGATTACGGGGGTAATACTTGAAATTAACAATGAAGCTGTTGATTTGCCGGAAATTTTGAATGAAGATAATTACGAAAAAGGCTGGCTTGTTAAAATAAAATCTTCAGGAAGCGAAGCTGAATTAGCGGACTTGCTGGAGTATGAAGATTATAAGGAAGAAATAAGCTAGTGGAATTGAAAAATTTTATTGTTCATAGCGATGATGACAGAGCGCAAATGCTCAATTTTATCGGCATGAACTCTGTTGAGGAATTGTTCAGCGCCGTTCCTGCGAGAATGGGCGGGTTGAAGCTTGAAAATCCGCTCAGTGAGCCGGGAGTGCAAAAACGGATTAAGGCGCTGGCGCGCAGGAATAACACGGATTATATAAGCTTTCTCGGCGGCGGCGCTTATAATAAATTTATTCCTGCCTGCGCGGGGCAGGTTGCTCAGAGGTTTGAATTTTTAACGGCATATACGCCTTACCAGCCGGAAATATCGCAGGGTTCTTTGCAGGTTATGTATGAGTTTCAGACAATGATGTGCCGTCTGACAGGCATGGATGTTTGTAACGCTACGGTTTACGATGCGGCAACTGCCTGTGCGGAGGCGGTTTTGACAGCGGTTCGGATAAAAAATATCAATAAAATTCTTGCTGCAAATTCTTTAAACCCCGAGTACAGGAAGGTTGTTGAAACATACAGCGGCGCAAACGGGATTACTGTTGAATGGTTTTCCGGGTCTTGTGATTTTTCAACGGCTGATTATGCCTGTGTATTAATCCAGACGCCCGATTTTTACGGTGAAATTCTTGAACTGCCTGAAGTTGATACGTTATTAATTGTATGTACCGACCCTTCATCTTTATCTGTTTTAAAACCTCCGGTTCAGGCGGATATTGTGGTGGGAGATGTTCAGACGCTGGGAATTCCGCTGTCGTTCGGAGGGCCTTATGCGGGATTTATTGCCTGCAAAGAAAAATATATGCGTAAAATTCCGGGCAGGTTATCCGGCAGAACTGCGGACGCTGACGGTAATCAAGCTTTCTGCTTAACCCTCCAGACCCGCGAACAGCACATTAAGCGCGAAAAAGCAACGAGCAATATCTGTTCCAATCAGGCTTTAATCGGGCTTTCCGCGGCGCTTTATCTGAGCGTTATGGGCGAAGACGGCTTTAAACAGGCGGGTTATCTGTCGGCAAAACTCGCGCACCTTCTGGCTGATAAGCTGAAAGCTAAAGGCTTTAAGATTTTAAACAAGAATTTCTTTAACGAATTTACAATTGAAACGCCGGACGCGGACAAATTCCTTGCACAGCTGAAAGCAAATAATATACTTGGGGGGATAAAGCTGGATGATAAAAGGGTTTTGACTGCCGCAACAGAGATGAATACCGTTGAAGAAATTGATTTATATATTGAGTCTATTGCCTGATTTCCTAATAGAAAAAATTGTTAAGGTATTTTAAATTTATCATTGAGGATAAAGATGAAATTTTTAAACGATTTTTTCCGAAAGGTTTTACAAAATAAATCTAAAATTTTATTGGTAATATACTTTGCCGCGCTTTGTATTGTTACTTTTAAGGTTTATGAACATGTTTTCAGGTTTTATGTAACGGCATGTTTTAACGAACTCGGTCCTGTTTCAAGAAGCATGCCCGTTTATTATAAAGGTTTCAGAATAGGCAAGACCGGCAGGATTACGCCGGGTTTGGATTTTAAAAGCACAAGCGTTAAGATTATTTTCAACTCGGATATGTCTTTGCTGCCCGAAAACGTAACGGCTAAAGTACGAAAATTTGACGGCGGGGATAAAAGCGCAAAGAACCATTATATTGAAATTGAATACCCTGAAATTCCAACCAAACGGTTTCTGAAAAAGGGTGATGTTATTTCCGGCAAAACAGAGCCTGATATTGCTTCGTTTATGTCTGCGCAGGTTGAATCCGGCGCTCTGGGAACAATCTCCGATAATGCCGGCAAAGCAATGATGAGTGTTCAAAAAACCAGTGACAGCTTACGGGATTTGATTGAGGATGTGAAAGGCGTTCTGGACGCAGCCCGCCCCGATATACTGGCGGCAGCCGGCAGTATGAAACAAGCAATGGGGAACACTGCCCAAATCACTTCCGAATTAAATGAACTTTCTTTTAAACTCAACAAGTCTGTTAAAAAGCAGGGTGTGGATGAAGCGGTTTCCAATATTGGCAAAACCATAGAAAACATTGAGCAGATAACAGAGAATATAAACAACGCAACTACGAATTTAGGTCAGACAATGGGAAAATTAGATTCTTCGATAGAAGGATTAAATTCAGTGGTTTCCGATGTAAAGAGTATTACCGGCGGGGTGGAGGAGACCATGAGTAAACGCTTTGGCGGCGCGCGTTTAATACTTGGAACTCCTGTGGGCTGCACAGAAAAATAAGAGGTATAGCTAAAATTAGTAAATAGTGATTAGTAAATAGTAAATAGCGTTGAATGGTTGAATAAATTTCAGGTAGAACCCAATGTATTGGGTGCAGCCTGCTCCTCTCCATACGGGAGGGCATTGTTAACTTTGCATTGTTTCGTCATTGCGAGGAGGGCGTAAGCCCGACGCGGCAATCCAGTAAATTCAACGGTTTTGACTGGATTGCTTCGTCCTCATTACATTCGTCCTC
>JAISCP010000067.1 GCA_031265495.1 Heliobacteriaceae bacterium
TGAATTTGTCTTGGATTATTCGCAGTTCGCAGAAACGCGGTTCTGCTCACTTAGACGAGTTTCGGGCTTTGCCCTCCACTCTTGCGAAAATCCGCTATTTCAGCATCTGCCTTCTGTACTGGGAAGTAAAGCTTAACTGCCCCCTCACCCCAAACACTAAACTCAACCTTCGGTTTCGCTAAGTGTTTGCTCCCTCTCCCGTATGGAGAGGGAAAAGCAAGTTAAGCATGACAGGATGGTTAAGGCGGGCTGTGACAATCCTTTGCTGTTCCCTCTTTCCTGTTTACTATTCACTAATTCAAAAAATCTTTACAAATTTTTGCAAGAACCTCATCCAATACAGAACAGTCTTTCACACCGCCCTGAGCAAAGTTCGGGCGTCCGCCGCCGCTGGCGCCGGCTGCTTTTGCGATTTCACCGGCTATTTTACCCGCATTAAAACCCTTTTGTACAAACCCGTCAGAAACACATGCCGCTACGGAAGTGTCTGAAGCCAGAACAATTATACTTTCGCCAAGCTTTTGCGCAAGGAATTCCGCGCCGGTTTTCAGAGCATTCCCGTCAAACCCCGCCGCTTTTGATACAAGCAGCCTGCCGCCGTCAAAATCCCGCGCCTGTGAAAGAAATTCCGCAAACTTGCTGCGGTTCTGTTCTGTTTTTAATTGCCCAAGCTCGTTTCTAAGCTCCTTATTTTCTTCCTGAATTTTCTCTGCACGCCCCATAACCCCGTCATACTGCGTTTTAAAAAACAAAGAAAGCTTATCCAGTTCTTGAACGCGCAAGTTCATAAATTCAAAAGCAGCTTTTGAAACAACAAGTTCAATCCGGCGGGTTCCGGCCGCAATGGCGCTTTCGGAAACTATTTTGGCTAACCGGATGTCGCGCGTATTAGCCGCATGGGTTCCGGCGCAAAGCTCTTTGGAAATTGCCCCCATTGTAACCACCCGGACAACATCGCCGTATTTTTCGCCAAACAGCGAAATCGCTCCGGTGCGTTTGGCTTGCTCAATCCCCATTTCTACTGTTGTGACGTCCAGCCCGTCAGAAATCCAGTTATTGATTATCCGCTCAACATCGGATATTTCCTCAGGGGTCATTGCGCGCGGATACGAAAAGTCAAATCGTGTACGGTTTTCGTCCACCTGCGAACCGGCCTGTTTAACTTCACTGCCGAGAACCTTAATTAATGCCGCCTGCAAAAGGTGTGCGGCCGAGTGGTGAAGCTTGGTTTCAAACCTGCGGGCTGCGTTGATTTTTGCATGAACACTGCTGCCCGTAACAGCTTCGCCGTTGATTATGTTGGTGCGGTGAACAAACAGGTTATTGACCTTAAATGTAGTCAGAACTTCCGCTTTTAGATTTTCACTTTCTATAAATCCCGTGTCGCCGGTCTGCCCGCCGCATTCCGCATAGAAAGGAGTTTTATCAAGAACGATGTCCGTAAATCCTTCTCCTTCAACTATTGCAAGAATTTTTGCCTCCTGAGCGGCCTGCGCTGTATCAGCGTAGCCCGTGAAAACGGTTGCGCCGAATTTTTCCTCAATAGCCGCGTATTTAAGGTCATCAGTAAGGCTGATTTTCTGCGCCGCTGCTTTGGCGCGTTCTTTTTGCTCCTGCATGGCAGTTTTAAAGCCGGTCTCATCAACTTTTAACCCGTGTTCCTGCGCAATCTCTTTTGTCAGTTCAAGCGGAAACCCGTATGTGTCATACAATTTGAACGCATCTTCGCCGTCTATATCCCGCTTTGCGGCAATAAATTCATCCATAAGTTTATAGCCTCTGTCGAGCGTTAACTTAAACCGTTCTTCTTCTTTTCTTATTGTGTTTTCAACTTTCTTCCTGTTTGCTTCCAGGTCAGGATATGCTCCCTTGTAATTTTCTACAATTACGCCAACAAGTTTATACAAAAACGGCAGTTCCATTCCCAGAATTTTCCCGTGACGCAGCGCGCGGCGCAAAATCATCCTTAGAACATAGCTTCTGCCTTCATTTCCGGGTATAACGCCGTCGTTAATCAAAAAAGCCGCACAGCGGGCATGGTCTGTGATTATGCGCAGTGAAATATCCGTTTTTTCGGACGCCTTATAACTTATTCCTGATATTTCCGATACTCTGTCCAGAATCGGCTTGAGCAAATCTGTTTCAAACGTTGACGTTTTATTCTGGCAAACCATTGTTATACGTTCCAAGCCCATTCCCGTATCAACGTTTTTCTTTTCCAGCGGGGAAAAATTACCTTCTTCATCTTTGAATAATTCCGTAAATACAAGGTTCCAAATTTCAACCCACCGGTCGCATTCACACGTATCAATGCCGCAATTATCGCTGCATTTGAATTCTTCTCCGAGATCATAGTGAATTTCCGAGCATGGTCCGCACGAACCTGTTGTACCCGGAGGTCCCCAAAAGTTATCCTTTTTGCCCTTTCTCAAAACCTTATGCGCCGGAATTCCGACGTCTTTAGTCCAAATCTCAAACGCCTCATCATCCTTTTCATAAACAGTTATCCAAAGCCTTTCCGGGTCAAGTTTCATGTTTTCGGTCACAAATTCCCAAGCCCACGGGATAAGCTCTTTTTTATAGTAATCCCCAAACGCAAAATTCCCTAGCATTTCAAAAAATGTATGATGACGCGGGGTTCTGCCGACATTCTCAATATCCGAATCCTTGCCGCCCGCTCTGGCGCATTTCTGGCAGGAAGCCGCACGCGGCGGGTTGTAAGGCGGTTTTTCGTACCCCAGATAAATCGGCATAAATTGCAGCATTCCGGCGGTTGTCAGCAGCACTGTGGGGTTATCCGGCACAAGACCCGAGCTTTCCACAACGGTATGTTTATGCTTGTTTTTAAAGTAGTCCAGATATAGTCGTCTAATCTCATTGCCGCTTAGCATAAATCTTTCCTTATTTTGCCTGTGAAAAGATTATAGCCCAAACAAAACTTGCGCGCAATGATTCGCCGGCACAGATTAAGTGAATCAGTGATTAGGTAAATAGGAAATTAGAGGTGTAGAGGACTGGAGGTATAGCTAAATTGGTTGAATGGTTGAGTTCCTCTCCTTACAGGAGAGGTAGAATTTCTTAAAACCGTTCTATTTTTGCTTTTCCGTACGCTGCAAATTTACCGGAAGATTTTTTGGGCTCTTTTGCCGTAAAGTGCCATATACCGCCGGGTTCTACATTGTTTACGAAAGCGTCGGCTTTACCGATTTTTCTGCCGTCAAAATCGTATAAATCATATTCCAGATAAATATTAATATTGTCAGAACTGTTATTCCGTATGTTGCCGCAAACGGAAAGAACTCCGCCTACAAGACATTTATAATTTTTAAGCAATTCCACTTCAGGCTTGGTATTTCCTCTTTTAGTAGTAATTGCGGGGCGTCTGTAACTGTCAAACTTACGCGGCGCTTTTATTTCAAATGTCCATTCGGTGCTTGGTTCCAAGCTTTTCAAATATTCGCTGGCATTTCCTATAAGCTCACCATTTGAGTTATACAGGTTAAACATTATATAAATATCTTCTTCTTTGTCAGTGCCTGTATTTCTAATTTTCCCGCAGATATTATCTTTATGGCATTTATTATGCTCCAGCAGTTCAAGCTTTGATATTGACATAACCTGTTCCGGTTGGGACTCGTAACGGAAAGCAAGTTCTACCCAAATTAAGAATAATATTGCTATAACATTAATTGCGATAATAATTTTTCGATGCGTTTTTTCCATAGTATTATTATAATTTAAACATAATAAAATTGCAAATTATTTTTAAAAAGTTATTGCACGAAAATTTTTTTATGCTATTATCGGGATGTTGCCCGCATAGCTCAGCCCGTTGTGTCTTTTGCGAAAGCAAAAGCGCAGCAAATTTAAAAATTAAAACTCTATCCGGCTGAGCTGTATGATAAAAATTAAATAATAACAAGCCCGCATAGCTCAGCTGGATAGAGCAACCGCCTTCTAAGCGGTAGGTCGTTGGTTCGAATCCAACTGCGGGTGGTTTTCTTTACCTACGTTCCTTCACGCAGAATATCAAGGTATTCTCTGTAAGCAAATGTTCTATTACGGCTCTCACCTGACGCTTGTGTTAAAATACCTGCATCAGTCAAACGCTTTACGGCATTTGAGATAGTATTATAAGCAATTCCCAAATCTTTTGCAGTCTTTTGGATGTCAATAATAGGGTTTGTTTCAAGATAGGTGAACAGCCGCATTGCAGTTTTTGTGCTGCGTCCCATTTTTTCAATGATGACACAGTTTTTATCATGCAGAGCGTTCAATTTATCAATCGCCTCCGTTGCATCTTTGGCGGATTCATAAACAGCTTGCAGGAAGAACTTGACCCATTGTTCATAGTTGCCCTTGTTGCGTACCTCTATCATTCGGTCATAATACTCAATACGGTTCTTTTTCAGGAAGTACGAAATATACAATGCAGGCGTGGTTAATGCTTTTTGCTCCATAAGAAACAGCGTAATCAACAGCCGTCCGATTCTGCCGTTGCCGTCAAGAAACGGGTGGATTGTTTCAAACTGATAATGGATAAGAGCTGCACGTACAAGCACGTCCAACTCATCCTCTGCATTGATGTATTTTTCAAGGTCAGACATTGCTTGTATCATATCCTCAGGCGAAGGAGGTACAAAGCCTGCGTTTTGTAATGTGCTGCCTGCTGCACCAATCCAATTTTGAGAATGACGAAATTCACCCGGACTTTTTTCCTGACCGCGAACGCCGGACATCAAAATTTTATGCGCTTCTTTGATTAAGCGGCTGCAAAGCGGAAGTTCGGTCAATCTGTTTACGGCAAATTCTGTTGCCTTGATATAGTTGATAACCTCACCCACAGGCCGGTTAGTGTTTTCTTCTAAGCGAGGGTCTAAAACATCTTCAAGTGTCGCCTGAGTACCTTCAATTTGCGAAGACATCAAAGCTTCTTTACGCACATACATTGACACGAAAAGATTTACGTTAGGTATGCGTTGTGCAATCCCTTCAAGCAATGCAACCTGCTGACCGGCTTTAACAAGCAATTCTATTGCATCGTTATTCAACTCAATCGTTGGGTTAGGCGGTAAAGGTGCAGGGACGAAAGACTTGTGCGCTGCTTCGCCCGATAAGTTTGTTTTAAATTGTCCCGCTCTTTTATCCATGCCGCTCCTAAACTGAAATAATATTGCTATTATATCTTTCTTATTTCAACTTGTCAAGCGAAACTGAAATAAGGATATAAAATTTGCTTCGTTATTTCAGTTTCGTACTTAAAGCCATTCAGCTATTCACCCTCGCTGTGCTCAGGATATGGGCTGGCTTATTGCATGTTCTCTTTGCAAAACTCTTTAACCTTTCAACGAATCCCTATTCCCCAGCTTATGCATGTTGTCAAAAATTTCCTTGCGCTGAACCCAGATTTCCATATCCAGTTCTCTGCCGCGCTCTATCAAAACTTTTTTAATTTCCTTAAAAGAATATTTTGATTTTTCAATATTACCGAGCATGAACATTACAAAATGACCTTGCATAAGCGTCTGCTTTACATCCTCTATATTAACCTCATATTGAGCCAGCAAAGCCGTAACAGAGGCTATAATCCCGACTTTATCCACACCCTGAACAGTAATTATGATGTGCGACATAGTTCTTCCTTTACGCAAACCGGCGCTTCAGCAAGCCAGTCTTTATTCACAAGTCTCCCGACTTTATATTTTTGGCAGTAGGAAATTAAGTCGTTTTTAATTTCAGGAGCCAGAATGTACATTGCTATAATATTGGGGATAGACATAGCTATCATCATTGCATCCGTAATATTAATAACGGAAGTTACGTTCAGCACAGAGCCTACAACCACAAAAGCACAGTAAATCGACTGGAAGATTAAACTTCTTTTACGTCCTTCCCCGACTAAAAAATTCCAGGATTTCTGTCCGTAATAAGCCCAGGAGATTAAGGTTGACAGCGCGTACAAAAGCACAATAGCCGCAAGAATTTTAGGGAAAAACGGCAAAGCGGTTGACAGCGCCGCCGAAGTCATTTCTATACCGGAAGTTTCCGCCGAATGAGAATTATACGAGCCGGTAATAACAATAGCAAACGCCGTCAGCATACACATTACACCCGTCAAAAAAGGTTCCAGCAGCGAAACAAATCCCTGAGTAAGCGGCTCGCTTGTCTGCACGGTAGCGTAAGCAATAGGAGCGGAGCCGGTGCCGGCTTCGTTACACTGCACGGAGCGCCTCAGACCCATAATCATCGCTCCGAATATCCCGCCGTAAACAGCGTCGGGATGAAACGCCTGCTTAATTATGATTGCTGTCGCATGAGGAATCAGCTTAAAATTCAGCACAATTATAATCAGGGCTGAAACTATATATACAAACATTTTCAAAGGCACTATTTTTTCAGTTACTTTAACTATACTCTTAATCCCGCCGATAATAATCATTCCGACCACAACAGCCATAATAGCCCCTATAACCCAGTTATATCCGGCCAAAAAGCTTTGCTCTCCTCCGGTAACATTCACAAGCTGCGAAGTAGCCTGATTTATTTGAATCATATTTCCGCCGGTTATCCCACCGCAAATACACAGCACCGCAAAGATTACGGATAACGGCTGCCCCAGCCATCTGAGTTTTTTTCTTGTTAAGCCGTGCGCCATGTAATGCATAGGACCGCCGGAAATTGAGCCGTCAGGGTTAAAACGGCGGTATTTCACAGCCAGAGCCGCTTCCACAAACTTCAACGACATTCCCAAAATTGAACCGGCTAAAATCCAAAACGCAGCCCCGGGACCGCCCATTGAAATTGCTATTGCAACACCGGCAATGCTTCCCAGCCCGATTGTTCCCGAAAGCGCCGTCATTAAAGCCTGAAAAGACGAAACTTCTCCGGTGTCTTTGCTTTTGTCCGCAGGTTTGATAAGAATATCAACAGCATGCTTGAACCCCCAGACTGCAATTCCTCTCAGGTAAAAGGTAAAGAAAATTCCCGCAAAAAGTATCCAGAATATTATAAGCGGAACACTTGAGCCTAATATAGTTACAGGATAGAAAATTAAGCCGGCGATTTTATCAGAAACAGGAGCAAGATGCGTGTCCATAAAAGTATCTATATTAAAAGCATGAGCGTACTGTGTGTTAAATAGCAGTGTAAGAAGTACAATTAAATTTTTTCTCATCAAACCTTTTCCTTTCGGGGTAATACAATCGTAACAAAAACATAACACATTTTTGCCAAATCGTTACAAAATTTTAAGAATAAGTTATTAGTTAACAGGGGTTAGTAAATAGTAAACAGCGTTGAGGGGTTAAATTTGCTCTTTCCATGCGGGACCGTGTCTACCCGAGATTTATTCTGTTGCGCCACCTCACCTGAATTTCTAAACTCACATGTTCGTTAAAAAATTTAACCTTTCAGCTCTCTTCCCTAACGTCGAGCCTCTGATTACTGCGTTTTCTTTTTAGTAAATAACTTTTTGGAAAAATCTCTTACGCCGGTAACCACTTTCCCTATTCCGTCCGCCACTGCCGCTGCTTTGTCTCCTACGGCAGGTACTATCTTTGTCCGGCGCGCTGTTTTGTCCGGCGGCACTCCTTCTTCTGACGGTACATCAGATGCTCTTTGTTGTTTTCTAAGCTTTTTTTGCTCTTGTCTTAATCGTTTCAATTTTTTCTTCTCTGCAGCCTTCTGTGCTTTTCGGGCTGCTTTGTCCGGCAGCGCTCCTTCTGTTGCTGTTTCTACCCCTTTGTTTACTTTTTGCTCCGCCTTGCCTGCCAGCCCTTTTATTTCCTGCATTATTTTTTGTAACTCTCTTTTTTCCGCTTTTCCCAGCGCTGCTTTGCTATTACTTTTTGTCGCAATATAAATCCCTGCTGTTGCCAGCGTTACAAGACTCAAAACTAATGCTGCTCCGGCTTCTGTTGATGATTGTTTAACGGCATCTGTGCGGTAATTCGCTGCAACTCCGCTTGAAGCAAAACCCGGACGGTACGCATCTGCTTTATTAACGCTCAAGTACATAATTTTTCCCATATTTGATACTACAAATTAATTAAACAATAAACAGCAAAAAATTTGCCGCTATGGCATGCTGTGCTTTCAAAACATTTACAATTCGTTACAGTTTGTGTTTTGTGTGATTTTGTTACTTAGCCGCCTGTTCACTATTTTTTTGCAGTCATTATTGCTGCGCCCGAGCTGGTCCCGAGTCTTGAAGCGCCCGCTTCTATCATTTTAAGCGCTGTTTCTTTATCGCGTATGCCGCCCGATGCCTTAACACGTAACCCATACGGTGAAACAGTATCATACATCAGCTTAACGTCTTCGGTCTTAGCGCCGCCTCTGGCAAATCCCGTTGATGTTTTTACAAAGTCGGCTCTTGCCAGAACGCAGAGTTCGCAGGCTTTCCTAATCTCTCTGCGTGTAAGCAGACCGGTCTCAAGAATTACTTTCAGCCTTTTCTTTTTGCAGGCTTTCTTAACTTTTTTAATATCCTCAATAACAAGATCGTATTCATAATTTTTAAGCGCTGTAATATTCATCACCATATCAATCTCGTCAGCGCCGCTGATGATTGACATGGCCGCTTCATAAGCCTTAACCCCGCTTGTATTCGCTCCGAGCGGAAATCCGACAACCGTAATTATTTTTATTTTGCTTTTTTTGAGATGTTCTGCGGCAAGTTTTACATAATTCGGATTTACGCAGACTCCGTAAAAGTTGTATTCCTTTGCCTCCTCAAAAAGTTTGATAAAATCAGCCTTTACTGCGTTTGGTTTTAGTAAAGTGTGTTCTATATATTTATTCAGCTCCATTTGGTACCCCCATTATATTATCTAAAATCTGCGCTGTGGAATATGCTTTGTTAAGCGTGTAAAAATGCAGCCCGCTTACTTCCGCGTCAATTAACTGCTGACATTGGATTACCGCAAAATCTATCCCTAATTTAAGCATATCTGACGGATTGTCCTTGAATTTTTCTATTCTGTTAAGCAAGGCGCCCGGAACGCTTATTTTTGCCATAGAAGTTATGCGTTCAATCTGTTTTTTGCTGATTACGGGCATAATGCCCGGTATTATCGGAACTTCAATTCCTGCATCGCGAACCAGCTGCACATAACTGAAAAATTTATCATTATCAAAGAATAACTGTGTATAAATCACATCAGCGCCGGCGTCTGTTTTTTTCTTGAGGTTAGCTATATCGGCGAACAGATCCGGGCATTCAATATGACCTTCCGGGTACCCTGCCGCGCCGACAGACAGGTCTGTTTTTTCTTTTATAAAACGTATTAATTCACTTGCGTACCTGAAATCTCCGGGTGAACAATCTTCCGGTATATCACCCCGCAGCGCAAGAACATTCTCCGCTCCGAGTAATTCAATTTCCCCGAGCCATTCTTCTATATTGCCTCTGCTGCTGCCTGCGCAGGTAAGATGCGCCATTAAATCCATGCGGAGTTCATTTTTTATCCGGTACAAAACTTCTAATGAAGTGTTGTTTTTCCCCGCTGCGCCGTAGGTTAACGAGATAAAAGCCGGCTCATACTCTTTTAATTTGTTTAATTCGCCGTAAAAGCCGCCGGTATTGCTTTTGGGTGGAAAAACTTCAAATGAAATAACTGGTTTCACCCATTCAAAAGCCCTGTTATGGCAGACATTTTTCTTTTCGTATATTTCTTTTAGCCTCATGGGTAATAATTATAGCATAAATTTAAGCGAAGGTAATAATAATACAATTTTACACTATTTTGTTATGTTAGCGGGTTATGTGAAGTGTTTTTACCAATACAACCAGTGTCTTTTCAACCTTTCAACTACTCAACCCTTCAACCAATTTAGCCATACCTCCAGCCCTCTATACCTCTAACTACCCCACCCCGAAATCTGCGGCAAATGCGTTCGCTTCGCTCGCGCCTGCTGCCGCAAAGATTTCGACCCTCCCTCAAGGGGGGCATTGTTAACTTTGCATTGTTTCGTCATTGCAGCGCGTAAGCCCGACGCGGCAATCCAGTAAATTCAACGGTTTTGACTGGATTGCTTCGTCCTC
>JAISCP010000077.1 GCA_031265495.1 Heliobacteriaceae bacterium
ACAGGTGAAGAAGCAAAGATTAAACGCGAAGAATTAGAAAAGCTTCCCGCCTCAGAGCTCGAGGCGCTTCTTGCCAATCAGGAAAATTTTGTACAACTAAACTCCGATACAAAACGTACTATCTGGAGCGGGGCTATTAATAGCGGCAATGAAAGCATTGGACTTTGTGTTCAAAAAACTAACACATTAGAACCATCTCAAACATACGAAATTGCAGCTCAGGATAATATCGGAATATCTAACCCGGACCTTAAGCAGCTGCGTCGTGACGAGAATGACTATGAAACGCATTTTAGCAACGGAGTTTCTGCGCAAAAAACGCGTGCTGCTGTTTCTGTACAAAAACAGCAGGCTCAAAACCCTCCTGAACAGGTAGCGCCTCCCGAACCGGCGGACAGAGAGGAAATGATTGAACTTACTAAGAGTGATTTAGGAGCGGACATAAATGCAATAACAGAGTTGTACTATTCTGCGGCCGGTAATATGGGACACGTTGAAAAAGGGTATGATGCTTTCAAGAATCTTATTAACAGTGATTTAGGGACGGACAATGTAAGCAGGCTTGTCCTTCGTCAGCAGCAAGGTCTCACGCTTATGCGTCTCGCTTCTGAAGGAGAATTAACCAAACGGGAATACTACGAGCTTAAAGACATGATACTTTTGTCAAATACCCAAAAGATTTTGGACGGAAAAATACCGGGTTTAAGCTCGGAAGCCTTGCACCGGAGCCTGCAAAACGCACTCTATGATATATATTTTGACGGCACAACAAGAAGACCTCTTGAAGCAGTAATGCAGGATATTTCCGAGTTTGAAACACTCCTGGATAATGTTGATTTCAATGATACAACTGCCCGGACGGACAACAATTTAATGAATAATAATTTTATGCAAAAACTTCAAAAGAATGCCGAACAAGCCAAATTTAACGCACAGGAACAAACCGGCGGCAGACCTGAGTTTACACTGAACTTACCCGCCCGGAAGCCGAAAAGCCCGGAAGATATATCGCAGTTACATTCCGCACAAAGCAGTGCAGAAGAAATCATTACTTTTGAGGAAGTGTTCAGAACAGAGCGCGGAGTTGAATTCAAGACTGAAAATGTTGATACGTACGAGAAAGCTAAAATCGAATTAAACCTTGCGGTTTCGGCATATGATAAAGTAAACAAATTTAAGCGGGGTGCAAAAGATATTTTGTATGCGGAACAGATATTCAAAGAGCAAAACCATAACAAAATGGAAGCGAATTACAGTCAAAGCAGCAAAAATAATGCGGCTGCGGATTTATTTACGGATTATTACGGCAGTGCGGCTGCCGGTGTTATGAATCAGGCTATAGAAGAGCTCGGGTATAAAGATTTTGTACAAGCGGAAATTGACGAAAGCGGTAAGGTAGAACTTACATTTAAGGATAATATGTCTAAACATCCGCGGAATAATTTTCTGAGCGAGCTTCTTTCTTTTGAGACAGCCAAACATGATATTTATCTGGATAACTTTTTGGATATAAATAAGATAAAAACATCAGATGATTACGCGGAAATAATGTCAGAACTGTTAGAGACAAAAGGTTATGAACAAGAAACGGACGACCGCCAAAAGGCGCTGGATTATTGCCAAAAAAAATATGAACGTACATATAAAACAGCGTTCGGAGATTCTCATGTAAGAAAGATAGTTGAACAGACGCGCGATGATAACTGCACTGTTGTGGACAGGGTATCAACGGTTCTTATGGGTACAGAAATGACAGTAATGGCAGCGGGTGGGATTTTGGTATTCACGGGAATGGGTTCCGTAGCCGGAGCGGCAATGTGCTCTGCCGGCGGCAAGGCTTTGACGGTAACTATGGCAGTGAAGGATGCTGCAAAACTCGGCAATGCATACACCAAAGCCAAGACAGATGAAGAAGAAATTTCCGCCGCATGGAAAGAAACCGTAACGGATACGGGCTTTCTGGGAGTAGGTATGGGCGCGGGTAAAGTGGGTTCAGTCGTTCAGAATAAGTCTCTGAAGTGGCTGGAGAGGATTTTGTCAAATGAGGGTTCAAAAGCTGCGGAAGTTATATCGATAAACGCGGGGCGGGTAAGTGACGTGGGGTGTTTTGTTCTGGCAAATACTGTTATGACAGGTGATTTGCATGTAAGCCTGAATGATGCGGCGATATTCTGCGCGGGTTTAGGTCATGCGAGGATGAACTCGAGGAATAATGCATTTAGAGAGCACGCAAAAGAGCAGTTAGGGCAGAAAGATAACCCTAAATTTTTTGATGCAGTATGGAGAACGAAAAAGGGGGTAATACAGCAGCAGTATATAGAGAAGTATCTTAGCGGTGGAATCAAGGTTGAAGACATACCTGCGACTTTGCGCACGACAGTCAGAAATCTGGCAAAGCAGTACAACCCTGAGCAGATACGAGAAGGCGCGGCCCAGACCAACAACCCCGCTGAAACTAACGTTAAACCTCAGCGTGAGATTGATGAGATAAAACCTGACGTTACAAAACCACAACCTGCGCCGGAAGTCGAAAAATCATTGACTCGGAAAGAATTTCAAAAAGCCAAATCCAATTTTAAAAAAGAAATTTTAAAAAAACGATTCCCGAAGAATACTGTAGATGATATTTTGCAATACACCAATGAAAAGAATATAGAATTGGCAGAAATGCTTTGTAAGGATCCTGAGTTCCTGGAAAACCGGATATGTAATATTTTGTCCGTCACCACTGAAAAGAATATTGAATTGGCTAAGATTATATGTCAGGACAAGGAGTTCCTGAAAGAGAGGATAAGGGATATTTTGCACTTCACCACTGAAAAGAATATAGAATTGGCTAAGATTATATGTCAGGACAAGGAGTTCCCGAAAAATCGGATATTCAGTATTTTGTCCTCCACCAGTGCAGAGAATTTAAATGCAAAAATTGAGATATACAATATGTTGAGAAAGAACCCTGAGTTCTCGAAAGGGAATCTAGACAGTATTTTGCGCTACACCAATGAAAAGAATATAGAATTAGTCAGACTTATGTGTGAAAATAAGGACTTCTCGACAGAGCAGATACGTAATATTTTGCACTACACCAATGAAAAGAATATAGAATTAGCCAGACTAATGTGTGAAGATAAGGACTTCCCGAAAGAGGAGATACGTTGGATTTTGCAGCACACCAATGAAACGAATATGGAATTAGCCAGACTTATGTGTGAAAATAAAGACTTCCCGAGAGAGCATATAAATGATATTTTGCGCTACACCAATGAAAAGAATATAGCGTTAGCGCAGAAGCTTTTTAGCAGAGAATTCCTCGCTAACGGCCGTATGAAGGTTGAAAATATAGCTCCGGCTCTGGAGGTTATTGATAGATATAATCCTGAAGTCGCAAAATTACAACTTGAGATTGCGGATAAATTACTTGCTGACGAGTTTTTTAATCCTAATTTATTAGGGTCTGTTTTAAGAGATAGTAGAGAATTGCCGGATCTTCAAAAACATATAAAAATGTTTGAAAATGAGCAATTAAGCAAGTGGGCCGTCCAACAGTTCAATCAGGATTTCAGCCTCAAAGAAGTTGATTTCCTGGCAAAAACAAAAAGAAAACTTCTTTCGGAGAATAATAAACCTCAAGAGCAAAATACCAATATTAGAACAGAACAGTACTCTGAGACAGCGAAATTTGAGGCGGATTTGACTCAGGGAGGAGTTGAGCCGAAACAAGCCGGATATATTATAAAAGCCTGTGAAAAAGACGGACGCCTCGATCCTGAAATGCAAGCCGCAGCAAAAGATTTGTTAGAATTAGAAGTTTCCCCTAAGGAAATAGGTGAAATTTTAAATCTGGCAAAAGTTAACGGTGAGTTCAAGCCGGAAATCGCTGAAGACTTTGCGAACCTAAAAGACAGCGGGCTGAACCTTATGCTGAGAAAAAACCTTGCAGCCATAAATAACATGTCCGCAGCGGAAGTAACAAAAACATTCAATCCTGCAATCAAAAAGCAGATGCAAGCAATGATTGAAAAAATTCCGGCGGAACAGCTTAAAGCATTGCAGGAAAAAGGTATTGATACCAACGGAATTATTGATAAACTCGAAAACAGAACCCGGGTCGAGGTATCCGCAGTAAATAATACAAGAAGAATACCAAAGCGGGAAATAGGACGCCCTAAAACAAGCATTGGGGGCGTTGAAAGGATTATACTTGAAAAGTATATCAAAGAAGTTCCTGAAAATGTATGGAGAAATCCTGAGAAATTCAAAGAATGGGCGCAGGAGCGCATAGCTAAAGTTATTGATTTTGAAGCGAATAAGGATTATGAAGCAACTACTTACAGACAAATTAACCAAAACAGAAAAGACGGCATCGAACAATGGCATAAATATCTTACTGAAGAAAGTACAATCAAAGACGACCCCTTTGCGCAGTTAATGGTCTTAGAAGATATTGTAAAAGACTTGAAACCTGATAATGCGGCAGTTCCGCCTGCGTTGTCGCCTGTGATATTTGAACAAATCTTTAACGCAGCGCTTCAAAGAGGCGAACGGGTATCATTCTCAAAAGCTTATGCTGAAGCTAATAAGAATGACGCTATGAGTAAGTTTCTCTATAGTGATAAAACAGTTGACGGAATAGAAGGTAAGTGGATTACCATACCGCAAACAAAACAGGGCTCACCGGATTACAAAGAAAATGTAGGCTACGTTCAATCACTTTCTGAGGGAACAAACTGGTGCATAAGATTTTCAATGGCAGAGACATATATTCAGCAAGGCAATATAAACTTCTTTGTAGATGCGAACGGACGAACCCAAGTCTGTGTCAGAGAATCTTCCGGTGAAATCGCAGAAATTCAAAAAAGAGCTCAAGACGCAACAGTGCCTGTTCCTTATGTAAAAGTAATTGACAATTTTGTAAAAGAAAAAAACTTACACGGCTGCGAAGGGCAAATACAAAGAGCGCTTGATGCTAAACCGGAATTTGATGCAAAAAGAGAGGCGGTAGCTGAATACCAGGCAAAAGATAATTATATAAGGATATTTGACATAATGGGCATTAGAGTAGAACATGCTGCCGATGGTTCATTTATACTGTCACATTACAAGGGGACTGTTAATAATTTCCGTTATACAGCGGTAGAATTAGGAATAAATGAAAACCGGCTTTTGCAAAATGTTTCAGAAATAAAAGGCAGTGCAACATTTGAGGGATCCGGAGCAACCACATTAAAAAATCTCAAGCGGATAGGCGGCAAATTTGAGTTTAACGATTCAAGGATTGAAGATGTTAGAAACCTTGAGGAAATCAACGGCAGAAAAATAAACTGGGACTAAAGTCCAACAAAATCAATCTTGGCGTCAGAAGTGCTCTAACTCAAAATCACACCATTGAAATTGCGAGGAGGGAGAAGGTGAATAGGTTTGAAAGGTTAAAGTCCTCTCCTTACAGGAGAGGAAGAATTTCTTAACGAACGTGTGAGTTATTCAGGTTAGGTGGCGCAAAACAGAATAAATCTTAGGTAGAACATGTGTTATGGGTGCAGACTGCCCCCCTCACTCCAAACACTAAGCTCAACCTTCGGTTTCGCTAAGTGTTTGTTCTCTCTCCCGCAGGGAGAGAGCTAGCAAGGTAAGAAACAATAGTTTGTTACCACTGTCCTCAAAAGGAGGGTAGTTCAACCTTTTAACTCTCACTCCTATTCACTTACTAATAAGCAGGAATGACTTTAGGCTGCGCCCGTCTCCCTCAGAAGTTACGCTGTATTTGTTCAGGTAATTCATAGATGTTGAACCGCCTCCGTCAAAACCCATTGCACGGTCAAGTCCGAGTTCCCTGCAATATGCCTGAACTTCATACATATCCATCGGGTTTTCTTTAGTAATTATCAGGATATGAACTTCGTCGGTTCCTTTCAGGCCTATGACTGTGCGGGCTGTCCGGTGAAGCACGGAAGCGCTTTCTCTTATAACTTTCCCGTCCTGCCGCACTATGAAAAATTCTTCCTCCAGCCTTAGCTCCGGGTAAATCAGAGGCCCGCCCTGGCACGAGCTTATTATATTACACCCGAAGTCAACAGCGCTCTTGTGCGGCGTAATTTCATAATGATATTTATTGTCACACTCTATTAAACGAAATTCCGTACGGTTAATTACTTTATCAATGTTACGGCGTAAAACGGGGTTATTCATTAAATTCTCGTTAAACAGCGGATCAGCTGCGGTTTGCCGGTCTGTTACAACATAAGAAATAGTCTTGGCGTTTTCGGGGTCAAAAAAACCGGCGTTAACCGTTAATCTTGCACCGCTTTTTATGTGCGCTTCTTTATTTGTTATAAGATTTTCAGATACGGCAAATTTCATCTTTTTCTTAATCTTTTCACCTTTTAAAACAATATGATAAATTCCGTTTTCATAATTTACACTAACCGGCGCAGCGCAGCACGAAAGCACAGAACAACACAACAGAACCATTAATAATAAAAATTGTTTCACTGTTCCCTCCTATAACTCTTTAGACTTGTAAAACGCTGCTATTGCACATAAAAACGCCGCCGGAGGAAAGACAGCCGTCAAAAACGGGTGCATAATCCCCTTTTCCGCAAGCAGGTCAAAAAACGGCAGAGTTATATAGTACAAAAATATACACCCGATTGCAATTGTAAATCCGACCAGCTTATGTTCGCGGGGTCTGCTGAAACCCAGCAAAGCTCCCATTATTGCCAGTAAAACGCATACGAACGGATGGAAAAATCTTTGAAGATATTTGTTGAGCATGTAACGGTATTCCTCGTCCAAGTCCTCCCGCTTTAAGAGTTTGATGTAATTCCACAGGTCATGATTGTTGATTTCACGCTCTTTTTTCGTTGCGTAAGTCATCAGCGTAAAAGCATTTTGAGCGGATTTTCCCTGAAGAATATCCATGTCTTTTATTTTATCAATATCAAAGAAAATTCCGTCGTTTGATATTTTGTAGTGCGTAATATCATTCAAATGCCATTTATCCGGCAGAGTTTCACCGGTTCGCGCAAAGTAAATATCAGAAAGCTGGTGCACATCGGAGTACATTTTGGGAGCAAAATTCAACACAACAACATTATTCATGTGTTTGTTCCTGTAACGCGAAACTATAACCGCCATTACAGGCGTATTATTTTCACCTTTTTGCGTGTAAATATACTGTGTTACGGGGTTATGGCTGCCCATAGCGTTAAGCTTTTCCGCCGAAGCCGGAATAAGTTTATCATAGGTAACAAAGCATAAATACGTTACTATAAGGCTTAAAACTATTACCGGCGCGGCTATTCTCCAAAAAGACAATCCTGCCGCGCGGAAAATGGTCAATTCCGAATCCTTGCTGAGCTTGTCAAACGTAAATAATGTTCCCAGAAGCAGTCCGACCGGAAAAGCTTTGCCCAGAATTTTCGGCAACTCGTAAAATATAATCAACGCAGCGGTTTTTATTCCGAAAGCTCCGGAAAGAGTCTTTTTTATTGTGTTTAACAGCATTTCCGGAGCAATCCACACCACCGTAAACAGCAAAATAGCAGCTATTGTTGCAAAAAATACCTGCTTAAATATGTAGCGGTCGTAAATTTTTACAGAACAGAAAGAACTATTCTTCATTGCAGCGTAAAATCCTTTCCTAAATAAAACTCTTTAGCCACAGGGTCAACGGCAACATCCGCGCTTTTACCCTGAATTTTAATTTTTCCGTCGAATATAACATAAGCGCGGTCGGTAATTGAAAGCGTCGCTTTCGGGTTGTGGTCGGTGATTAGCACACCCAGCCCTTTGTCTACGGAGAGTTTTCGGATGTTATCCTTAATCTCGCCGATTGCAATAGGGTCAATCCCCGTGAACGGCTCGTCAAGTAATATAAAATCAGGGCTTGCCGCAAGCGCGCGCGCAAGTTCAACACGGCGTCTTTCCCCGCCGGAGAGCGATACCGCCGCATAAGAGCGGAGCCGCAGAACGCCGAACTCGGTTAAAAGTTCTTCCAGCTTGCGTTTCCTCTCGTTAACCGTAAGTTTTTCGTTCATTTCCAGAACCAGTTTAATATTATCTTCTACGCTCAGCTTCCTGAAAATGGAAGCTTCCTGCGGAAGATAGCCGATACCGGCTTTTGCGCGGATGTTCATAGGCCATGCGGAAATATCTTTTCCTTCCAAAAGCACCTGCCCGGAATTCGGCTTAACAAGCCCCACAACCATGTAAAACGTGGTTGTTTTGCCGGCGCCGTTGGGTCCCAAAAGACAGACAACCTCGCCTTTATTTACGTTAAAGCTTACATCATTCACAACGCTTCTGTCGCCGTAGATTTTTACAAGATTATTTGCTTCAATTCGCATAATTATCCCCTTTTGCTTCAATAGTAATTCAAAAGACAGATGATTGCAATTTACGTTAATAAATGTAAAAATATATCTTCCATATATGTTAGAGATATACTCAAAGCGGGCATATATATAATACACACTTTTCCCCCTACACACTAACCTTTACACAAATTGAGATAATAGCCGTGAAAGCGGCTATTTTGTTTTTTAGTAAATAGCGTTTAGTAAATAGTAAATAGTGAATAGAGTTGAATGGTTTAACAGTTGAAAGGTTGAATGGTTGAATAAATCTCGGGTAGAGTACAGTGTTTTGGGTGCAGGCTGCTCCTCTCCATACGGGAGAGAGCAAGCAATGTAAGAAATCAATAAGAAGTTAACACTTTTTTGCGAGAGGCAGGGCGGTGTCCTCACTCTTGGTCATAGAGAAAATCCTCAATACTCTTAACAAATTTTTTAGCATCAAATAATAAATCCTTAACTAATTTTACATCAGGAATAAATCTCAGGTCATAATCACTTTTTTGGCGATATGCAAAAGACTCTTCATAAGTTTTCAGCATTTCTGTATCAAAGATTTTGTCTTCATAAATAAACTTCCTGTTAAACCAGCTTTTTAATTGAGAATGTTTTGATGTCACAAAGTTGTATTTATAAGCTAAAGCCGTAACAATATAAAAAACTGAGTAATAAATCCTATTCAAAACAACTGCAAAATAATCTATTTTAAAATTATCTTCGGCTTCTGACAAAGAATTTTGGGATTTTTCTATGGCAAGTTTTATCAAATCAGACTTATCAGATTGCATAAAATATTCCCTTGTTCACGACTTCATTATGAAATATATAGTTATGTTCTAACTCTTTGCGTGTCATTGGGTGCATATCTATATATACACCATAATCATATACAAACTGTGCTGCAATAGCCAATACTGACCTGAATTTTTCTCTGTTGAGTACGTCAAGGACAGCTACAATATCAATATCACTTTCATCTGCGGCATTCTCTTTAGCGTGTGAACCAAACAAATATAAGCCTTCAAAATCATCAAATGCATCTTGCAAAACAGTCTTTAATTTCTGCGCAATTTTATCAACTTCCTTTTTTATCATAAATTTATTATAACATATAATGATAAAAAAGTCGATTTTAAAATTCGCTATTCATTATCTTTACAGTTATCTTCCTCCACCCAGACAATGGTGATATTTACGGGTTTTGCGAACGGATTCGCCGCTGTCTTTTTTAACAACGCGTCGTAAAACCGGATTTTTTCAGATATTTTCTTTGTGTAAGATAACAAGTTTATCATTATATTATTATTATTGTTTTGCCCGCAGTATTAATCCCCGCAAAGGATAACATCGGTATATATAAACTGCGCCTCTTGTGTGAGGCTCTGATTTAAGGTATAATCGGGTATGGGTAAAAAAATTGCTTTATTGACAATTATACTTTTATACGGATTTTATTTATGGGGAATTCCGGCAATCGTAAACCTGCACGGACATACGGGCTTTGTTGAACGGCAGGTTCTCCAAAAGACCGGCTTTCGCATTTCTATGAAAAATCCTCAATTTGCAACAGGGTTTCTGCCGTCGATTAAACTGCGGGCTGACGAATTTAATATTCTCAACGCAGATGACTCAAAAGCGCTTTACATTGAAAAACCTTACATAAAAATATCTCTGACGCCGCTTATATTCGGAAAGCTGAATATTAAAGCGTTCCGCGCCAATAATTTTGTTATAAATTTTGTGCTGGACAAACAATCGAACTTGAGAATGGGTGATTATCAAATTACTGAATTCCCTAAGCTGACTGCCAAAAATGTCAGGATAGATTCCTACAAGGCAAGCCTGAACTATGAACTCCGGCCGAAACCGGTCTGCTTAAGCGGAGAACATTTGAACATTGAAGGATTGTCCGACAAACTGAATATTAATAAAATGGAGCTTAAAGGCGGCGGTATTGACGCTTCCGTTAAAGGCGAAATAAACAACTTTAACACCAAACACCCCCGTCTTGATTTAGACATTGCGATTAATAACCTGCGCACAGAAAACATAATTCCGCTGCTGCCGGACAATGATATTCCCGAAATGAATTTCCGCAAACTCAAAGAGAGCGGATTTTGGGGAAATGTTAAAGGGAATTTAAAAATTCGCGGAAAAGCCGATGCCCCTGATATTACCGGTGAAATTTCCATTTCTGACGGATATTTGATAAAACCGATTCCAAAAACCCCAAAAACCTCTATCAATATGCTTTTCAACGGCGATAAGGCAATACTGGATGTTATAGTGCCGGTGAGCGCTTCCGAAGCGGTTTTTGTTAAAGGTCCGCTTGAACTGTACGGAGAAAAGTACGCTGACCTTGCGATTACCAGCACAAAGAACGTAAACCTGAAAACTGCCCAATCTGTACTTAACCCGCTTCATGAAATACTTAAATTTGATTTGGGGCCTGTGCCGGTTATGGACTTAGCCGGGCTGGGAAATATCAATTTAAACGTCAAAGGCAACAGGGAGAAATCCAGTCTGCACGGCATGTTCAACTTTAGAAACTCTGCGGCTTCGCTGCATGGTATTCCTAACATTACATTAGAAAACGGTTCGGGAAAATTAATTTTTGAAGATACCAATATAAAAGTTGATATCAAAACAGCGTCCTTAAACGGAAAACCGGTTACTATCACCGGCATCTGCAGCGTTACGGGTGATTTAGACCTGAAAATACAGGCAAACGGGCAAAAACTTGAAGATTTATTAAACATAATAAAAACCTCGCCTCTAACGGCGGATATTAAGGAGCTTCCGGTCAAATCAGCGTCCGGGCTTACAAACCTTTATCTGAACATTACAGGAAAAATTACCGATTTTAATGATATTATAATTAACAAAAATATTTTTGCAAAAGGCTCAATCGAACTTCTTTCTGATGATATTAATTTAGGAGTCAGTTCTAAGGTTTCAGGGAAAATTAATTTTGACAATTTCAACGGGGATTTTAATCTTGCCGCAGACACCGGCGGTTTAAAAACAACTGTCAACGGGAAATTTAAAGACGGCAAAATCAACTTAAAAGGTAAAATCCACCCCTACGAGGACGCGGTTATCAGCATAAACAGCACGGAATTTGAACTGAACAATTCCCGTTTTAAATTATCCCCCGTAAACGGAACGTTCAAGAACAGTCCTTTTTACATTTCCGCTGATATAAACAAATTTTTAGAAAAAAATCAAGCGATAAACGGCGAATTAAGAGTCCAAAAATTCGATTTAAGTGTATTGGAAGACAAAAATGTTAAAGATATGCTGAAAAAATGGACTGCAGCAGATGATTTCAAAAATTTTAAGGGCATTATTGACATTAATGCCAAAATAAATAACAACAACATAAGCGCTTATACTGCTCTGGATAATATAAGCCTGTTCTATGCGCCGGCACATCTTGACGTGAAAATTTCAAGCGGAAATCCGGCGCTGCGCAATGATACTCTGAATTTAGGCAAAATTAACGCTTATGCGGGCGGAATGCCGGTTCTGCTTGACGGAAAAATTTCGGATATTTACAAAAACCCGGCTTTGAATATTTATGTTAATGCTAAACCCACACAGGAATTTCTTGACCAGTTTTTCAACAATACCGCTGTTTATCCGGTTAAACTCAAAGGCGATGTAAATCTTACTTCCAAAATTACGGGTACGAAAAACAATCTTAACTCACACAGTGTACTTAAAGTCGAAGAAGATTCCCTTCTTTACTACATGGGCGCGACAATCGGCGACCCGCAATATCCGGTAAAAATTACTATTGACAGCACATATTCGCCGGACAAATTACGAATTAATAACTTTCAATACGATAAAATCATTTCTTCCCAGAACAACAAACCGTACGTAACGCCGCAGTTAAACCTTTCCGGCACACTGAATTTTCTGAAAAATAATGACGTGGGCTTCCTGAATTTTAAAGTTAAAACTCAGGCGCCGACTGACGCCAAAATTTTCAATATAATATTCAGAAAACCCATTATGAAGCAGGGAATTTTCACCTCAAATCTTACAATAAACGGAACTGCCTCAAACCCTGAAATACTCGGAACTATGGAAATTACAAGCATTGACATGCCGTTTTTTGACGCTGCTGTTAATGATATAAATCTCAATTTTAAACCCGATTTTATCAACATAGCGTCAAAAGGGGTCGTGCTGGCGAATTCCGTAAAATTCAACGCCGTTGCGAGAAACAAGCTTACGCCGCCTCATATTATCGAAAACATCAAGCTTGAAATGGCAGACCTTAACATAAATAAAATAACCGGGATGATGCGTGATTACGAGGCTGATTCTCTGCACAGCAGAACTTCCGGTACAGGCACATTTGATACTTCGCAGCTTATAATCCGTAAGGCGGAAATTACCGCCGGCAAGGTTCAGGTGCGTAACATCAATGCGGACAACTTCGCTGCGCTGTTGAGCCTTAATGAAAAAATGGTTTTGGACGTTAATAATTTCAGGTTTAATATTGCAAAAGGCGTAGTCAGCGGCGATTTCAGCTATAATATGCTGAACCGTGCCGCAAATCTGAAAATTCATCTTGATAATGCTGACGCGCTTATGATGTCAGAAGCGCTGTTTGACCTGAAAGGTCAAATTTACGGCTCAATGACAGGCGACGCACGCCTTGTGTGCAACGGTACGACTTACGAAACCTGTCTTCAAACCGTTTCAGGCGAAAGCTCATTTAAAGTAGCAAACGGCAAAATGCCAAAACTCGGTTCACTGGAATACCTTCTGAAAGCAGGAAATCTTGTACGCGGCGGCTTTACCGGACTTTCGATAAACAGTCTTGCAGACTTGATTACTCCTCTGAAAACAGGAGAATTTGAGAGCATAAGCGGGGATATATCTATATCAAAAGGGGCTGCTGACAAGATTAACATTTACTCTAAAGGCAGGGACTTAAATATGTACATGAGCGGGACTTATAATCTTGTAAATTCAGTTGCGGATATGGAAATTTTCGGAAGCCTGTCCAAAAATATAACCAGCGTTTTCGGGAAAGTGAAGAACGCATCATTAAACACTCTTTTTAACACCATTCCGGGTCTGAGTACATCAGACAGGGAACCGCTTTTGCAAAACGGAACGGACAAAATTCCGAACATCAATCAGGGTAACATTTACCGGATTTTTAAAGTTGACATTTACGGGGACATAAACGGCGACAATTACGTACAGAGCTTCAGGTGGGCAAAGTAAATTAGTTGAAATGTTGAAAAGATGAGAGTGGAAACTTTTTATTGATTTCTTACCTTGCCGGCTCTCTGCCAGAGAGTACAAACCCTTAGCAAAACCGCAGCTTAGTGTTTGGAGTGAGGGGGCAGACAGGCTAAGCCTGCACCCATAGACATTGTATTCTACTCAAGGTTTATTCGGTTCTGCGCCCCCTCACCTGAATTTCTAAATTCACACTGCGTGTTCATTAAGAAATTCTTCCTCTCCCGTATGGAGAGGAATTCAACCATTTAACCTTTAAACCCTTCAACCCTATTTACTCTCGCCTATTTAGTGTTATTATATTTTTAAGGAGTAATAATTATGGAAAAAAATAACTCAACTTTACATATTTTACGGCACTCGGCGTCGCATATTATGGCGCAGGCGGTGCAAAACCTGTTTCCGCAGGCTAAATTGGCAATAGGACCGGCTATTGATACAGGGTTTTATTATGACTTTGACCTTACTGACGGATATGCATTTACGCAGGAAGACTTAATAAAAATTGAAGAAGAAATCCACAAAATTCTTAAAGAAAATCTTACTTTCGAGTGTTACCGAATTCCCGATGTTGACGCGCAAATTGCAGAATTTAAAGCTCAAGGCGAAATTTATAAAGCCGAATTGCTGGAAGAACATAAAAATGACAATCCTACGCTTTATTTGACCAAGAATAAGGACGGGAAAGTTTTGTTCAACGACCTTTGCGCGGGTCCGCATGTGCCTTATTCAAGCTATATTAAAGCTAATGCGGTTAAGCTGCTTAAAGTGGCGGGCGCATACTGGCGCGGGAATGAAAATAATAAAATGCTTCAGAGAATTTATGCAACGGCATTTTGGAATAAAGAGGATTTACAAAACTACCTGACGTTCCTTGAAGAAGCCGAAAAGCGCGACCACAGAAAACTCGGAACGCAGTTAGACCTTTTCTCCGTACGCGAAGAAGTTGGCGGCGGACTGGTTCTGTGGCATCCGAATTTAGCCGTTGTGCGTGAAGAAATAGAGAATTACTGGCGCACCGAGCACAGAAAACGCGGTTACGTAATAGTAAACACTCCGCATATAGCAAAGTCTAAATTGTGGGATATTTCGGGACACAGCGGGCATTACAGGGAAAATATGTTCTTCATACAGGATGAAGGCGAAGAATACGTTCTGAAACCTATGAACTGTCCGTTTCACATTCTGATTTATCAGGCGAACCGTTACAGCTACCGGCAGCTGCCGCTGCGGATGGCGGAGCTGGGAACCGTTTACAGAAACGAAAAATCCGGCGCACTGTCCGGGTTAACCCGTGTGAAAGGCTTTACGCAGGATGATGCGCATATTTTCTGCACACCTGAGCAGCTAATTGATGAGATTAATGCGATTATTGACTTTGTGGGGGATACTCTGGCAATTTTTGGCATGCCGTTTGAAGTTGAACTTTCAACCCGTCCGGAAAAATTTGTCGGAGAAATTGCAAACTGGAACAGAGCCGAAGCCGGTCTGAAAGAGGCTCTGGATAAACGCGGAATGACCTACGAAATCAATGAAGGCGACGGCGCTTTTTACGGTCCGAAAATAGACTTTAAAATTAAGGACGCAATAGGAAGAACCTGGCAGTGCGCTACTATACAGCTTGACTTCAACCTGCCTGAAAGATTTGAACTCAAATATCAGGATAAAGACGGAGTTTTAAAAACTCCGGTTATGCTCCACCGTGTAATCTTCGGTTCTATGGAACGTTTTCACGGAATTCTCATTGAGCATTACGCAGGCGCATTTCCGGTATGGCTTGCGCCGGTTCAGGCTGCGGTTGTGCCTATTTCCAACGAAAAACACGCTGACTATGCGCAGGAAGTTTACAACCGACTGCGTTCGGCGGGAATTCGCGTAAAGCTTGACGACCGTTCGGAAAGCATGAATTATAAAATCCGTGAACTGCTTCAGGATAAGAAAATTCCTTATGTCTTAGTGGCCGGCGACAGAGAGATTGAAACAAATTCCATAGCTGTCCGTGTACGCGGACTCGGGCAGGCAGGCGTACTCGGAGTTGAAGAATTTATAACCGGACTTACGGATGAAATTAATTCAAGAAGTACACAGCTGGCGGTTAGGGGATAATTACGGGGTATTAAATATGAATATAGAAAATTTAAGGAAAGAACACGAAATTGTAGATTTATTCTGTACAATGGCGGAAATCCCTTCTCCGTCTTTGAAAGAGGAAAAACTGGCAAAATGGATTTGCAAATATTGTGAACTTAACGGTATTGAATGCAGCCCTGACGCATACGGCAACCTGTACATAAGGATTACGGCAGCGGACTGTTCAAAACAGCCTCTGCTGTTGTCCGCCCACATGGACGTAATCGGGGATGAAAGTCCGGTAAATGTTTATCTGGACGGAGATTTAATCCGCGCGAAAGGCAGAACGCTGGGCGCCGATGACAAAGCCGGAGCAGCGCAGGCATTACTTCTTGCAAAAGAATTAACCCAATCAAAACTTCTTCACGGCGGGTTGGAAGTGGTTCTTACGCGCGATGAAGAATCCGGTATGAGCGGCATAAAAAACTTTGACCTGACAAAAGCGCTTTCAAAATATGTTCTGGTACTCGACAGCCACAGTCTTGGAAGACTTGAAACCGCAGGAGCAAGCTACACCCTTGCGGCAATTGATGTAAAATCTTTTAAAGGCGGGCATTCCGGTATTGATATAGCTGATACCGAGCGCGAAAATGCCGTGAAATTAATAGCTGATATAGTCTCAAGCCTTCCTCACGGAGTCTACCACTCCGAAAACGGAGAAGTAGTTACATCCTGCAACATCGGCGGAATTCAGGGCGGTGACCTAAAAGTTACCAATGTAATTAACACATCCGCTCAGGCAACATATTCTATCCGCAGTTCAAGCAGAAAAACAGAAGATGATTTAAAAGAACTTATGACAGCCGAAATTACTGCTTTCAATAAAGAGTACGCAGGCGTTGCGCAGGCGCGGATAACCTTTGAAGAACACCTTCCGCCATTTGAACAGGCAGAAGATAAATACATTCCTATTTTATTTGAAACAGCGGCTAAAAAATCCGGTGTAAGCCCCGTAATTTCTACATTTCATGCCGGAGCCGAAACTCATATTTACGCAAACCGCACTAATTCCGCGGGCGAAAAATTTACGCCGTACCTGCTTGGCACAGCTGACATTCAAAACATGCACTCCGCTGAAGAAAATGTTGATTACAAATCAATGCTCAAGGGTTTTGAGCTGCTAAAAGCGCTGTTTGAAGCGTATAATTCATAGTATTAGTAAATAGTTTTTAGTAAATAGTGAATAGTTAGTTTAAAGGTTGAAAAGTTGAATGGTTGAAAGGTTTACAAAGCGAACAGGCAGTGAGCTTATCCCTCTCCCTGCGGGAGAGGGTGCAAACTCTTAGCGAAACCGTAGGTTGAGTTTAGTGTTTGGGGTGAGGGGGCAGTTAAGCTTTACTTACCCGTACAGAAGGCAGATCCTGAACGCTGCTTTGCTGCACCCACCATTGTAATCACTCGCAAGCTCGTGAACAATGGATGTGTAAATTCAGGATGACAAAGAGGCTGTTCCCTCTTTCCTGCTTACTATTAACTAATTTAGCCATACCTCAATACCTCCAGCCCTCTATACCTCTTAATTTCCTATTCACCTATTTAAAAAAAAAGACCCGCAATGCGGGTCTGATTAAAACTATTTGCCGTTTACAACGGTTTTGAATTTTTTGCCTGCTGAGAAAGCCGGAACAGTTCTTGCAGGGATTTTCAGTTCTTTGCCGGTTTGCGGGTTTCTGCCGATTCTTGCAGCTCTTTTGCGTGCTTCAAAAGTACCGAAGCCGACTAAAGTTACTTTTTTGCCTTTGGAAACTGTTTTTTGGATTGTGTCTACCCAAGCGTTTAACACTTCAGCAGCATCTTTTTGTGTCACATTAGCTTTTTTAGCTATCTCTTGCACTAATTCTTCTTTGTTCATAATGAAACTCCTTTTCTTTTGTACATGACCTATTATAGCGAACCTTTTTTGAAATGCAAGTATTTTAACGTTTTTTAACATGTATAATAATTGTAACGAATTGTAAAAATTGCTTCAAAATAGCTTGAAATCCCATTAGATACCAGGGGGTAGTGGCCAGAACAGTCGAAAGGTTGAACGGTTAAATCCCTTCTCCCTCTGGGAGAAGGAAAAAAACAAAGAGGCCCTGAACATCCGCCCTGCCAAACACAAACCATAACCTCCCTTGTCATGCTGAACTTGTTTCAGGATCTGACCCTGACAAAAATATTCAACTTCCGTAAAGTTTTCTTACCCGTACAGATAGATGCTGAAATAAAATTGAGAAGATAGCGCTATTTACCATGTGCCAGATCCTGAAACAAGTTCAGGATGACGGGACGGGAGAAGGTGCAGGCTACCCCTCTCCATACGGGAGAGGGCGCAAACACTTAGCAAAACCGAAGGTTGAGCTTAGTGTTTGGGGTGAGGGGGCAGTGTTAACACACTATTGTTTCGTCATTCCTGTTTCCTAATCACTCAATCACCTATTCACCATAAAGTTTTCTTTATAAGTTTTTTCATGATATAATATAGAGCATGAAGGAGCGAATAATATTATTCACAATAGTTTTCGGGCTGGGTGTGTTTTTATATATTTTCCAGAGCTATTTTAATACAGTATGGGGATTGGCGTTCCTTTGCGCGTTAATGTTTGTTTACGCGTTTTTTTCCTCACTGGCTTATCATTACAAAAAACGCCGGCTGCAAAAATATCCCCTGATTGTTAATGAGGATTACAAACCGTTTGTGTCCGTGCTGATACCCGGCCATAACGAAGAATGCGTTATCACGCACACTGTCGAAAATATTCTGGCAATGGATTACGGAAATTTTGAGGTAATCGTCATTGACGACCGCAGCGATGACAACACTGCTTCCGTTATAAAACAATTAGAAAAAAAATACGACAAAGTAACAGCTTTAATTCGGGATAAAGATGCTTTTCCGGGCAAATCCGCCGTATTAAACGACGCCATGCAAACAGCCAAAGGCGAAGCCGTTCTGGTTTTTGACGCCGATGCAACGGTAGAGCCGGATTTCCTGACAAAACTTGTCCCGCACCTGGAGCCTAAGGATGTGGGCGCTGTTCAGGCGAGAAAAGTTATTCGCAATAAAGATTGCAACTTCTTAACCCGCTGCCAGAACAACGAATATACAATGGACGCTCATTTTCAGGTAAGCCGCGACTCTGTTAAAGGCGCGGTGGAACTTCGCGGAAACGGAGAGCTTATAAAGCGCGAAGCGCTGGAAGATATTGGCGGATGGAACAACTATACTATTACGGACGATTTGGATATGTCCACAAGGCTTCACATAAAAGGCTGGGATGTACGTTTCTGTCTTGACGCGGTTGTTTACGAAGAAGGAATAATTTATCTGTGGCCTCTTTTCAGGCAGCGCAGACGCTGGCTTGAGGGTACTTTCAGGCGTTACCTCGAATATTCGGGAGAAGCTCTTACCTCAAAAGACATGTCGCTGCGTGTAAGCGTTGATATGTTTGCGTATATTTCAGAATTCATCATGCCAATGTGGCTGATTATGGAAATCATAATACGCGGCTTTAAGGTTCTTGCAAAAGATGCTCCGCCGCACATGCTGTATTCATCAATAATTCTGGGCTGTGTTATCGGCGTGGCGTTTTTGCTGGCAGCGCGTTACAGCCTGAGAAGATACGATAACCTTACCCGCATGCAGGCGCTCAAGGAAGCCGTTGAAACCTCTGTTTACCTGTTTGTAATATGGTTTCCGCTGGTGCTTTTCATCTGTTTAAAGATTTTATTCCTTAAAAAAGACATGAAATGGGGTAAAACCGCTCACGGACTGGTTGCCGAAGAAGAAGAACATCTTGCAGCAAAAGCAAAAAGACTCACCAAACAAGTAATAGATAAAGCAAAAGAAAAAGTAAGGATTTAGAATGAATCAAACAATTTTAAATGTAAAAAATAAAATTAGAAATATAGCGGATTTCCCTAAAGAGGGAATAATTTTCAGGGATATAACGACCGCGCTGAAAGACCCTGAAACTCTGCACCAGATTATAGATTACCTGAGTGAACGGTTCAAAGATGAAAGAATAGATTTTGTCGCCGGAATTGAGAGCCGCGGGTTTATTCTCGGCATGCCGATTGCTTACAAGCTAAACGCCGGATTTGTACCCGTCAGAAAACCCCGTAAGCTGCCCGCTGCAACTTACAGTGAAAGTTACGAGCTGGAGTACGGGTCTGACACTCTGGAGGTTCATCAGGACGCAATGGGTAAAGGTTCGCGCGTTCTTATTGCGGATGACCTGCTTGCCACGGGCGGAACCGCAGAGGCTGCATGTAAATTAGTTAAAAAAACCGGCGCCGAACTTATCGGTATTGTATTCCTGATTGAACTCTGCGGACTTAACGGACGCGATAAACTAAAAGGCGAAAATGTAATTTCAATGCTGGAATATTGATTATGCGTAACAAAACAACTTTTATTAAAGAATTAAAAGACATATTAAATCAGCGCATAGCGTGGGAGCGAAAAGCGGATTTAATTTGTAAATTATTTGTATTATACAAAGCAGTTACTTTCTTTTGCTGTGTATTACTAATCCTGATTATATGGTTAATATTTTCAAATATAGGTTTACATTCCGAAAGGCACAGCTTTGATTATTGTATTTACAAGAACGCATTTGGCATAACTAAAATCAAAATACATTTTGAAATGGGACGCACGCCGGAAGAATATGAAAGATATTCACGTATGCCGGACCAGCTTGCATGTTACAATTTTTCCGGCCGCACCGCAGAAATAGATGTTTTGTACGCTGCGGACAACTACCAGACCTGCATAATCAACAAGCGCGGAAACATTCTGGGCTGTAAGTACAAAGACAATGTGGAAACCACAGAATATCCCCCGAATTATTTTATTAAGTGAATAGGAAAGATAGTTGAATGGTTAGATGTACATGTCAAGCAATTAGTTACATGAATTATTAGTGAATAGGATTAGTAAAAACACACCATATTGCTACGTCATTGCGCCCCCTCACCTAAAACACTAAGCTCAACTTACAGTTTCGCTAAGTGTTTGCATCCTCTCCCGCAGGGAGAGGAATTCCAACCGTTCAGCTCTCTTGTTTCCTATTCACTTAGTCACTTATACCAATAAAACCCTCATCCGGCTTTCAGCCACCTTCTCCCTCTGGGAGAAGGGATTTAACCTTTCAACCCTATTCAAATACCTAAGCCCCTATACAGCTGTTTAAATATTCAACTGTACTGATTTTTTCTTCGTATAAGTATTTGATAAAGTACAAATAAGACTCGTCATAAGAGGTTATGGTAAGGTTAATCTCAAACCCGTCCGTGCAGAACGGCTCGTAGTCATAAACAACATAACTGTTGTATTTACTTTTCCATTCTTTTCTTTCGACACGGGCATTGTTTTCTTCAACAATATCTTCGAGCCATGAAACCATGTCCGAGTTAATATTTTTCATTTCCAGGCGACTGTATTTACTGCAGTCGTAACAATCATTTCCAATCAACATGTAATTTTACTCCGTAACTAGTGTTCGTATTGTTATTCTAAATGGATTTCATACTGAAATAATCCCCTTTAGGTATAAGCTGATGTAGTAATATCTGCTAATTTTTGTTCGTTAAGTCATGTGTGTGCATGTCAAGTAATTAATTACATGATTTATTAGTAAATAGTGGTTAGTAAATAGTGAATAGGATTGTTAAAAACCAGCTATAACCTTCCTGTCATCTTGAACTTGCTTTTCCCTCTCCATACGGGAGAGGGTGCAAACACTTAGCGAAACCGCAGGTTGAGTTTAGTGTTTGGGGTGAGGGGGCAATTAAGCTTTACTTCCCCGTACAGAAGGCAGATCCTGAAACAAGTTCAGGATGACGGGACGGTTATGGTATGGCTTTTTACTAATCCTATTCACTATTTACTAACCACTATTTACTAATAAATCATGTAACTAATTGACATGTACAATGAGGAACTACCCTGCGGGGAACGGACACCCGTTCTTGGCAATATCTTCCCTGCGGGTTTTTTCTTCATCCCAGTCAATATTTTCGTATTTTTCCTGATTTTTGTCATGGTAACGCTGTGAAACGCGTCTTTCAACGTTTTTAATATCTCTGTCAAGCGCCTTTGCTATACGTTTTAAACCTTCATCCGCAGAAGGTTCTTCAACTAACAAGCCGTTTTTCGCTGCCGCTGTCAGCGCTGCCGCCGTAACCCCGACTAACACTGTTACGGCAAGAATAATCGCTGCTGTCTTGTTCATTTTTTATCTCCTTTAATATTTATATTCACCATTTCTTTGTACTCGTCAACCGTAACCGTATTCGGCGCCTGATATTTTTTTTCAAGCGACCGCTCAAGAAGTTCCGGCTCTTTACGAATTAACTTCTCATCCGCTGAAACAATATCGTGTCCGATTGAAGCTCTTATAAGCCTTACAGCCTGTTCAGACGGCGCGCCGTCTCTGTTTGAGGCTTCCTGAACAGCGTAGCCTCTCCAGTCGTCAGGCAGGTTTTCAACATCGCCGTAACCCCCGTCTGATATAATGCGTTTGCCTGTTTCGTTCTCAAGAATATTTGTTACATATTCCTTTTGGCTTTCAAAATGAGACGGCTCAAATATTTTGTCCCCGATAATTTCCTCAGGATCGCGGTTCTCGTGAACTTTTAACAGTTCCGCAGCAATCCGTAAGTGTTCAATTTCATAAGCGAGAAATTCTTCCCAGATTAACCTTAACCTTAAATCGCTTTCATCTTTATAACAGTTGTAATAATTACAGACTTCCGTAAATTCATGAATGAGAAGTTTTTCAAAAGGCGTTTCAGACGGGTCAATAAGAGATTCGTACATTGAAACATGTTCTTCTTCTACATCGCAAATTTCCGCATAAAGCCGCCGCAAATCTTCATTTCCATACATAAATCCATGGTCTGCATAAAAATTATGGGTTTGCTGTTCCGCTGATACCAGAGTCAGAATATTCATCTTAGTCTGCGGGTTTGCGGTTGTTTTGTCGTAGTGTCTGCGAATTCTCATGGCATTACAGTTGTGGTGGTACTGGGTCGGACGCGCAATCAAAACATCCGTCATATCTTGCAGAATATCGTTCGGGTCGCTGCCTTCCGCCATATACGCCCACTGCGCATAACGGTAAAGGTGGTCAAAATCCTCCAGAAGCCCGAAATCATAAGTTTCTTTTACATAATCATCCGGTTCGTTCTGCGCAAGCCATGCCGTAAGGTCAACCGCAACCTGTTCGTAACCTAAAGTTGTATCCAAAACAGTCTGGTCTGCCGGCGCAAGCCATGCCGCAGTCATCTGCTGCATACCTTCAAGCCGCCGTATAATGTTAACCTGTTTTCTGACTTCCAAATTCGGATGGCATCTTACAAATGCATGTTTGAAATTCCACGCTTCAATCTCAATGCCGTTCATAAGAATTTGGCGTGTTCTGGTGTAATTATCCGCATCAAATTTATTATAAGGTCTTTTAACTGTTTCTTGCCAGCTTCTAAGCTGTTTTTCCAAAGGGATGCCTTTTTCTTTTAACGGGTTCATATTAAGTTCCTTTCTTATTCATCGTCATTTAACCCGAAGAAAATAAAAAAATCATTCCCCGAAACGGCAAGTCTGCCCGGCAAAGAAAAAACCCCGCAGAATGCAGGGTTTTATATGTAGATAATATAAGGTGTAAATACAAGTTTTAATGCTGTTTTTCCGGATTGCGGTAGCCTGTCCCTGCGCGGTAGCCGGAAATGAAGTACATAAACGGCAATGCCGGCTCAATCCATTTCAGCCCTGCCAGAACTCCCGCCGTTGCAATATCATCTGCATGCAAAGCTATATCCAGAGCTTCCGGTCTTCTTTCGTCATAAATTCTTTTATTTTTCGTTCTGTTTTTATCAAACATCGGATTTATAGCTTTATGAGCAATAAGATTTGCAATATAACTGCCTCCCGCAATTCCTGTTGCGGTAATTCCCGCAAGTATTACGCCCAATTTCTTAGCCGGAGTCAGCGGCTTAATTTTCTTAGCCTGCACTAATTTTTCGGAAGCAAATAAAAACGCGCCTGCGCCGACATTACACAGAAAAATATTGGCAAAATACTGGTACAAACCTTCTTTAACTTTATTGGCGGTTCCGCGTCTTGAAGAAGTATGCGTAATTTTATCCGCCGCTATTCCGCCGGCAACGCCTCCGACAATGGGGATTGCGCCGAGTACGGATAATTGCAGTATTTTCTCAAAAACCTCTTTGGAATTCAAATCTTTGGCTTTAGGCAGAATAGTTACAAACAATTTTGTTTTATCATTGCCGGCAGGCAGTTTTGCCGACAAAGTTTCAATTTGTTTTGGTGACAGCTGTTTTTCTTTGGCTTTGTTCAAAATACCTGCCAAATCGCCACTCAGCGGGTTTTTCTCCATGAACTCATTTATTGCCCGGGTTTGCTTTTTAAGAATTTCCTTTAAAGGTTCGCATTCCAGGAGATTTTTACCTTTAATTTTCAAATAGCGTGTTCCCAGAAGCGTTGCTCCGATTGTACTTGCGATTACCACAGTATTTTTAATAAAACACTCTTTTCTCTTTTCGGGCAGTTTATTTTTGCCATGCTTTGCGCAATCCCGAACTCCGAATATCGTTCCTGCACCTACCAGCGCCGCCGGCATTTTTTTATGTAATTTCCCGAGAATTATGGGCTGGTCGACGTATGCGGCTATTGTTGAAATTTTCATAGTATCTTTCTTTGACAAAATGTTAGTCTAACCTAACAATATACCAAAGAAAAATATTTGTCAACAGGTTTTTATAGGGCCGGAGGTATAGAGGTATGGCTAAATTAGTTAATAGTAAACAGGAAAGAGGGAACAGCAAAGGATAGCCCACCTTAACCTCCCTGTCATGCTTGTATAGGTTAAGTAATTCGGTGACAAAAATTGTTACAATTTCTTAGATAGTTCATTATTTAACTCCGCAGGCTTCTTGCCGTTTATTCCCTGATGGGGACGATACTCATTGTAGTATATCATATACTTAAATAGTTCTTCTTCTAGCTCTGTTTGAGTGCCAAAGACTGTGCCTTCTACAAAGTCTTCCTCTACTGTACGCCAGAATCTCTCTACTTTGCCGTTTGTCTGCGGACGGTAAGGTCTAATCTTTCTGTGCTTTAGTTCCATTTCATGAAAAAACCTCTTCACTGGGTTTGTCAGTACGTTTGTATCCGTTTTGCCGCCAAACTCTGCTCCGTTATCTGTCAGTACTTCTTCAAATGTGATATTGTACGTTGCTTTTATTGCTCTGAAACATCGCATTAT
>JAISCP010000115.1 GCA_031265495.1 Heliobacteriaceae bacterium
CGGCAAGAAACATGCAGTATCATGCAAAACGAGTATCAGGGATTTTCCGACTTCGGCAATATGCCTGTAATCTAAACCAACACGGCATTTGAGCCTACATCAAAAAAGAGTAATCACACCGGTTGTTATACTCGTTTTGCATGTTACATGACATCGGCGAAACAAAAAAATGTGAGAAAAATGTGAGAAATTTTGAAAAAGAGGATAGCTGCAAAGTAATACAGTTCCCGAAAAGTCAATCAGGAACTGTGATTTAGATTTGGAGGCTAGGAGATTCGAACTCCTGACCCCCTGCGTGCAAAGCAGGTGCTCTACCAGCTGAGCTAAGCCCCCGTAAATTGTATTAAATTCTCAACACGCCCGGCAACTCTTAAACTTTCGTTTGATTCAAGACAGCCGAGCTATAAATCTTATTGTATTTGCTGAATTTTTTTTGTAAAGTCCTCCGCCAGAATATACATTTCTTCCAGTCTTTTATTATTATGAATATACCACCAGCCAATTAAGGTCTCAAATGCAGTTGCATACCGGTATTCGGACTGAATGCTGCGGCGTCCGACAGGGACAGGCAAGTTTCTTGCACGCCGCGCAAGTTCATGTTCTTCTTCCGTCAAAAAGGTTTCTAACAAACTTAATAACTTACTTTGGAATTCCGCCTTAACTCTATCCGTTGTAATCTTATGCAGCTCTTTCGCGTTTCCGGTTAATTTAATTGTCTTTTCCCGGATGTATAATTCCCACACTGCATCGCCCAAATATGCGTAATTTCTGAAATACATTTCATCCATAAAATGAAGTTTACATTAAAAACTGTCGTGTTACAATAAATATATGAAGAAATTTATTATTGTTTGTTTATTGTTAATTACGGCTCCGGTATGCAACGCTTCGGATCTCAGCAAAGAGGCTGTTGTGAATGCTCTTAATCTTTCGGCATGCCAGATTAAACAAAAAGATGAAATTTACAAAAGGCATTATTTGGATTCAGATTTAAATCTTAACCAGTTTGCACAGGAAAAATATGCCCTGAATGTTATGCAAGGAGGAAATGTTTCCCGAGGTTGTTTAAATAAACAAAAAAAAATTGTTAAGAAACTGGAAAAAGATATCGGCAAAATAAACAATCGCTACGACAGTCAATTTTACGCCATACTTGACGGCAAACAGAAAGCTAAATTAAGAGAAATTAACCGGCTGGAAAAAAGAGGACTGAGAAACAGTGATAAAAGATTGTTTAAGCCGGATCCGAATTTTCGGGTTTTTGGCGTAAAAGAAGAATGTAAATAGATATAATTCACTTCAAAAATTATAATCAATTCAGCCAACCATACTTGCCTTTCGTATATATTATCTTCTATAATATTTATTATGAAGAAGTTTGAGTTTTTTTCCAAATTCACAGATGCTGTAATTGTTGTTAACGGCAAGGGCGATGCTGTTTACCGCAATAACGCTTTTAAAAGGTATTTCCCGGATTTTGGCAGTCTGGAAAAATTTTCGCATAACCTCAACTTTGATATTTGTCCGCTGAGCAGTGAAAATATGGAAGTCTATTCGCCGGTATATCATGCGCTGAATTCAAAAGAAGACTTTTCCGCGCATATATCCTGCGAAATCCGTCAAATACAATATTTCGACATGACAGCAATAAAAAAAGCCGGTTACACCGTAATTATTTTTCATGACATGACCGTAAATGTTAAATCTGAAGATTTACACCGGCAAAGCGAAAAAATCAGACAGGATTACGAAAAACTCGCTGCGGAAAATGAAGATTTGCAGAAAATCAGGCAAAAAGCACAATCACAGGCAATCCGAATTGCACTTGTCAATAATGTTTCCAATATTATAAGAGAGTCCGTTGATATTTCGCAAATTCTGCGTTCCGCCCTGAAAGAGCTATCTATAATGTTCGGGGCATATAAAGGGTATTACGCGGAGTATGAAAAAGAAAACAGCTTTTTAATAAAAGAAATTTACGGCTGCGGAACTTCGAGAAAAATCAGCTTCGACGGGAATACCTGTAAAGCTTTGGATGAAAAAGAAATTTTCGTCTGCAACTGCCTTAAAGAATACACGGATGCAAAACCTTTTAAGCAGCCTGTTATGAGGATTATCGTTCCCGTACATCAGGCAGGAAACCTGATGGGTATAATAGTTTTGCTCAGTTATCAGCGCCGCGAATTGAATGAGGAAATAGAAATTCTTGAAGCGATTTCTTCCCAGCTTGCCGGTGCAATTACCAGAGCAGAGTTATACCAAAAAAATGTTCAGGCGCTTGAGGAACTAAAAGAAACCCAGCTGCAGCTTATCAATGCCGAAAAAATGGCTTCGCTCGGCCAGCTTGTGGCAGGAGTCGCACATGAGATAAATACTCCGGTCGCTTCAATTAAATCTAACAATACAATAGTCAAAAAGCTGCTCTCCAAGCTGAAAGACGCCGAATTTGCGGAAGTTTTGAAAGATATAAATGATATTGATTTTGAGGCAATTCAAAGAATCAGCAATCTGGTTATCTCGTTGAAGAAATTTGTCCGCTTGGACGAAGCTGAACTTCAGGAAGCCAATATTAACCATGAATTGGATTTAACTTTGGATTTAATCAGACATGAAACAAAAAACAGGATTGAGGTTGTGAAAGATTACGGGGAAATCCCTTCTATACGCTGTTTTCCGAATATGCTCAATCAGGTATTTACTAACATTCTTGTTAATGCGTGTCAGGCGATTGAGGACAGCGGGACCATAAAAATTACCACCCGGCATGAAGGCGGCAGGGTTACGGTGAAGATAAAAGACAGCGGCTGCGGAATTCCCCAAAATCAGCTCAACGAGATATTTACCGCCGGTTTTACGACAAAGGGGGCGGGGGTCGGAACAGGGCTCGGGCTGGCTATTTGTACAAAAATTATTAAAAAGCACGGCGGGGAAATTATTGCAAACAGTGAGGAAGGGTTAGGAAGCGAGTTTATTATTACTATCCGGAGTAAGTAATATTTGTTAAGTTTTGTTACAAATTCGATTTATCTATTACTGAATCATACCTATTATTTTAAAAAAAATCACTTATTTTTAACAAATAATCCAATTAGATTAGGACATTGCGTGAAAAATATGTTATATTAAGTTTATAAAGTGTCAATTTTACCCTTAAAGTTGTAAAAGGCTTATGTAGAAATATTAGTAAAGGAATTGTAAACAAAAGTTAATAATATAGTAAGTTAAAAGCAATAATTTATTCAACTTTTTTTTTATATATGAGTAGTGTGAATTATTTTATTGCTCGGAGGAAATCAAATGACAATTAGTGTGAATGGTAAGAAAAAACAAGTGAAAAAATCTTTTGAAGAATTATTAGCGGACTTAAAAACAAGTAATTCTGAAAAAGTGCGCTATAATGCGGCGCGTGTTCTCGGTGAAATGGGCGACTCAAAAGCGGTTGAGCCGTTAATTGATGTGCTTAAGTACGACAAAAACGGTTCTGTTCGTTTGTACGCGGCCCGTGCGTTGGGAGAATTGGGCGACTGTAAAGCAACGATTCATTTAATAGAATCATTGCGTGAAGACAGGAATGTTGATGTAAGAGTGCGTGCGGCCCGTGCACTCGGTCGTTTGGGCGGAGCAATCGTTGTTGAACCGCTTGTTGAAGCTCTTAATGATGAAAATCCCCAGGTTTGTATTACGGCAACTGACGCCCTTATTGAGATTGGCGATGTTGCAACCGATGCTTTAATGGAATCTTTAGACCATGAAAAAGTCAATGTACGCTGTGACGCAACCCGTGCGTTAGGTGAAATCGGAAATAAGAAAGCTGTTGATAAAGTTATTAATATGTTGTATGACGAATGGGTTAACGTCAGAATTTACGCGGTGACTTCGCTTGGTAAACTCAATGACCAAAAAGCTGTTCCGGCGCTTATTGACGTTATGAAAAACCGTTCGGAAAATGAACTGGTAAGAGCGGGTGCGGCTGCGGCTCTGGGTGTACTGCGCGACCAGCGTGCACTGCTTCCTTTAAGAGAACTTATTATGGAAGCCGAAGAACTCGGTGAACTGGAAGACACTGCTTTGAAATCGTTCAAAAAGATTATGGCGGCGAACTGGCAGGCGATTCCGGGTGCAGCTCCCGTAAAAAAACCGGCGGTAATTTAAAAACATTAAACATTAACAACCGCCTTGTCATGCTGAACTTGTTTGACTACTTTTGCCGAAATCTCCTGATTTCGTACAAAATGCTTGGTTTCCCACAGCATCTCTTTGTCTTTCCCTCTCCCGCAGGGAGAGGCAGTGTTAACATACTATTGTTTCGTCATTGCAGCGCGTCAGCCCGACGCGGCAATCCGGTAAGAACATTGAATGTAATGGGTTGCTTCGTCGCTTGCTGTACAAGCTCCTCGCAATGACGTTATCAATAAAACCCTCATCCGGCGCTATGCGCCACCTTCTCGGAAAAGGGATTAAACCGTTCAACCCTTCAACCTTTCAACCAATTTAGCTATCCATCCGGCCCTCCATACCTCCTATTCACTTATATAACAGAAATGAACCGTTTGGAGGATTTGACGTAAGCTTATTTGCCTTATAAAATATAATAAGTATGAAAAAAATTGCTTTGCTCATTATTCTGTCTATAACCCCGTGTATTGCGTTAGCTCAGGAAGATTTACCGAATATATTTATATGGTCGGTTCCTGAAGGTGTCGCAGAGCAGTCTGTGCAGCTTCCCGAAACCCCGCTTAAAAAATCCAAAAGTAAAAAAAATGAAGAAATTATTTTGGATTTAAGCGATGACAGCGCTTACAACGCTACTATACTTAAAGGTTACACAGAATACCGCGAAGCCGCCAATATAATTTTTCTGAAAGATTCCGAAGATGAGTTTATTCTTAATATCAAAAAGCCTCAAAAGTTTCTTCCTGCAAGCTTAATTAATAAACAAGCGGTATATTCGTCCGGCATTCAGGCTGCCGGTAAATTCAGCTCTGATGAGTACAGTATATCCCCGTCCGCCGCAAAAACTTCGGGACAAATAGGCGGGTTCTCTTTCGGAACAAGTTACAGCACGGATATAGATAATTCCCAACTGGAGCAGGCAGCGTCTATGTTTACGCGTTTTGAGCATAAGAATTTCGCTTTAAGTTCGTCTTACAGGAAAACGCTCGGTACAACGCACGGCAATATTGCCGACGCAATGTATATCACTCCTGAATTTAAATTGAATAATATTTTTACTGTCAAAGATGTTTTTAAATCCGAAATAACAAAAGAACGGATAACTCACGAGTTAGTTCTGTCCGTAAATCCGCTCAAAGGCAGTGACAGACTAAAATTTGAGTTCGGAGCAGGGCAGACTTTTGACCGCAACCATGAAATTACAAAAACAAAGATAAGATTTTCAACACAGTTTAAATTATAGCGGGTTTCGTGAAAGAAGTGAAGTTTGGTTGTCAAATTTATACTTTAGTAATATAATTAATTCAGGGAGGATTAGTTTTTGGTAAAGCATATTAGAGATAAATTGGTTCATCCCAACAGCGAGATTGTTCAGAAAACTGAAGAAAAAGCTGTCAGACAAAAACGTCAGGTCGGGTTTTATTATTCATTTTTGACAATTGTGCTTTTGCTCTGTCTGGTTCAGATAGGTTTCGGCATGATTTTGAATATATCCAAAACGATTTCTTATCAGGCAAAAATTACGACACTTGAGAAAATCCGCGATAATGCACAAGTGCAGAATAAAAACCTTAAACAAGAGGTTAGCGCGTTTTCTTCCAACTCAAGTCTGGAGGGAATTGCCAGAAACAACCTGAAAATGGCGGGACAGGATGAAGTTTTGATAATAATAAATGAAGCTGAGAAAAAAGAGGAAAGATAAATTGACACAAGTTTTCGATTATGTAAAACAAGCTTTTAATTTAAAGTCTCAGAATTGCTACAAACAGGCAATAGAGATGCTTTATAAGGCTCTTGAAATACAGAGCGACAACGTGGAAATTCTTTCCCAGCTCGGGGAGCTTTACTATCTGCTGCTTAACTATGAACGTGCAAAGCAGTATTTGGAGAAGGTTTTGGCCAAAAATCCGAAACATGTTGAGAGTTTAAAAATTCTGAAGGAAATTCACGCGGCACAGCAGGATTATAAAAAAGCGCTGAAATATGCACAGGCGGTTTTTGATATAAAAAACACATCAGACAGCCTGTCAGAGCTGATTAGAATTCTTTCCAAACTCGGAAAGCCGGATAAAATTAAGGAACTGGCGGTTTCCGGTGACGAAAAAGTTATGTATGAATACGCAAAAGCCCTATATGACAATGCAAAATCTGCGGCTGCGCTGGAAATTCTTGAATCGGGCGAATATTCCGAAAATGAAGATATGCAGATACTTCTCGGTAAGATTTACTTTAACCGGGGGGATTTTGAAAAATCAAAAGAAATTTTCAGAAATCCCGCGCTGAAAACAGATAATCCCGAAGTGTTAAATTACTTGGGGCTTTTTGCGCTGGAAGATTTGGACTTTATTGAAGCTATAAAAATGTTTTCCAAAGCGTCAGGCTTGGACAAACAGAATGCTGTTTATTTTTATAATCTGGCTAACGCATATTTTTACAACGGCTGGCTGGAAGAAGCTGTTCAGACTTATCTTAAAGCGGTTTGTTTTGCGCCCGATAATATGGATTACAGATATTCGCTTGCGTATTTATATTATGAAAGTAAACAGTTTGACAAGGCGCAAAGCGAGGTGGAATTTATCTTTTCCAACCGGCCTGAGCATCATCCCGCCGTTGTTTTAAACGCGCTGTTGAAATTTGAAAATAAAGACTTTCTGGGCGCTCAGAAAGATTTGGAAAGAAATATTGCAAACGGCGATAACAGTAATTTTACGCTGGCTTCGCTGGTAAAAGTTTATAAAGAGCTGGCAATGTTTGATAAAGCGCGGGATATTATGCTCAATATTATTGCGGAAAACCCGCAGAACTTTAATTACAAATGTGACTTGGCGGAAATATGCATTAGAGAGAAAAAATATAGTGAAGCGCTTGCTATTGCGGACGGAGTTATTGAGCAAAACAAAAACTTCATTGCCGCCTATGTTCTCGGAGCAAAAGCGGCTTTTGACATGAAAGATTTGGAAAAAACGAGGTTCTACGCGCAGAATGCTGTTCTGCTGGATATAAATTACCCGGAGGGGTATTACTATCTTGCGCTTGCAAGGCTGGAGGAAAAGGATTATGATGAAGCGGCTGAGTGTATGAAGCGCGCTGTCACAAGCGATGTTAATAACGCAAAATACTATGCGGGTATGTCTGAAATTTACAAAGCTGCTGGTGATATTAAAACAGCGCTTGATTATATTAAAGAAGCTGTCAGCATAGATAACTCCGTTGAATATAAGATTTTGTACACCGAGCTGGCTTCCCTTAACCGGAAGAAATAAGGTTCTTACCTTACTCTCTCCATGCGGGAGAGAGTACAAACACTTAGCGAAACCGCAGGTTGAGCTTATAGTGTTTGGAGTGAGGGGGCAGGCTGCACAAACAAACCGGGCAAGCTATTCCGTAGTTTAACTAGTCAGAGTGGCGCTCATGACATATGTTCTACCCAAGATTTATTTTATTTTGCGCCCCCTCACCTGAATTTCTAAACTCACACATTCGTTAAGAAATTCATCCTCTCCCTGCGGGAGAGGCTTTGGATTGCCATATCAATCGTATGTTAACACCCCTAGTCTCTAAGAGAGGGTTAACTGCCGTTTTATTTGTTCTATAATTAATAATATGAAAGTTAAATCTGAAAAGTCCGCCTTTATCTGGCTCTGTACCGCGCATTTTATAAATGATGTGTATACCGGAGTTTTAAACCCCATCATGCCCTTTATTGCCGCAAAACTTTCCATTTCTATGGCTTTTGCAACAATAATCCTGACGATTTCGCATATTTTCTCATCGTTAATTCAGCCTGTATTCGGGTTTTTTGCGGACAATATTAAAAAACGCGCTTTTATTTTTTGGGGGCTGCTGTGTACTTGCGTGTTTATTTCATCTGCGCCGGCTGTCCCTGACCCGTACGTCATGACACTCGTTATAATCGCCGGAAGTATAGGTTCAAGCTTGTTTCACCCGCAGGCGCTGGGGTTTGTGCCGAGATTTGCGGAAACAGATATTAATAAAAGCATGGGAATTTTTATATCAATGGGAGCGCTGGGCTATTCAACGGGGCCTGTCTTTTCGTCATGGATTACACAGTTTATGGGGCTTGAGAAAATGCCGCTGATGGCAATTCCCGGCTGTGTCTGCGCTTTATGCATGTTTAAATTTGTTCCGAAAATTTCAGTTAGCGAACCTGTTTTACGTCATATTAATTTCAGGAAAGCAATTAAAGATATTGTCAGCAGCCGCAGACTGAATATTCTGAACCTGATTGCCATGCTGAAAACTTTCGTAACTTCGGCAAGCACTATTCTGCTGCCGTTTTTATGGAAAGATTTAGGTTACAGCCCTTTTCAGATAGGAGTTGTAATCTTTGCATTCCTTTTTGCGGGCGCATTGGGGTCGTTTTTCAGCCGCAGCGCGGAGAAAATTATGGGAACAAAAAGGGTGTTTTATATTTCTATGGTTTCAACGCTGCCGCTGATGGTTATGTTTGCGCTCTGCTATAAGACTTTACCTGTGCTGTCATTTTTAATATTTATTTTTACGGGATTCATAACCTCAATGGCAATGCCTGTTACGATGGTCATGGCGCAAGGCGTTCTGCCTGAGTATAAAAGTATAATTTCCGGCTTTATAAACGGTTTTTCATGGGGGGTCATGGCGGTGTTTATTTCTGCGGTCGGTTTTGCTGCGCAAAAATTCGGTATTGTGAACGTTCTTGTTGTAGTAGCAGTAATTCCGGCGCTGTGTTCAGGACTTATTGAAAAATTGTTTAAAACGAAGTAAAACCATTCATTCGCCTAATCACCTTCTCCCAACGCGTCATTGCGAGCGACCAACGGGAGCGCGGCAATCCAGTCAAACTTCTTCTGGATTGCTTCGTCACTTGCTGTGCAAGCTCCTCGCAATGACGATCCTTTGTTTCCTGTTCACTACTAAAATATATCCACGCTGTCCGGGATTTGCCAGCCGTTTTGAGCATACAGGGCGCCGCAATACCTGCCGTTGCCTGTTGATTTTTTGCAGCTCGACACAAGACTTGCTTCCGGCAACCCTTGACCATAAATGTATAAACCGGAGCGTTTAACATCGTGATAAATATCTTTAAAGGCAGTTCTTGTAAGTGTCAAAGTAAAGCTATCCACACCGTATGCGTTCGGCCGCTTAGCTCCGTTAATATCAATATAAAAATGAATATGGTCATTATCTTGTTTCGTAAATGCGGCATAAGTTCCGTTGTTTAGTACGGTTGTATAATAACTTGCACTCCCGACTTCTATCGAAACACTGCCGCTTGGAGTGTATATTGTATTATCCGGCAGCCAGCAGCTCTTATCTGTTGTGCCGCAATTCCTGACTAATTGCAGATATGGAACCAAGTAGGCGTTTACAAAATCAGTTAAATTCAAACTCCAATCCCAGCCGTCAATATCTCCGTTATCCGCCCGTGAGCGCTCAACCATCTGCGCAAGAACCGCATACTCACGCTTGAACCCCGCAATTGTGTGCTGTTTTTTGTAGTTAGAAATCAACGCAGGCATGGTCAATGATGCAACTACGCCTATAATACCCAGTGTTATCAACACCTCTGCCAACGTAAAACCTTTTTTCAACATCATGACCTCTTTTCTTTACATTTTCACAATATTTTTAATGTAATAACATTGATTATATTGTAGTTAAAATAAAAAGTCAATAATCATCTATAATTAAAAAATGAACGTTAACAATGCACGTGAAATTCTTAAAATTTTGCTGATGAAAGAAAACACATCTATGAGCAAACTTGCTGAAAAGCTTTCAACACCGGATAAAAAAGTCTACCAGCAAACTCTGTCCGCAAAATTAATTAAAGGGAATTTAAAATTTGACGAAATGGTCGACATCTGTAATATTCTCGGCTACAAAATAGCTTTTAAAAAAATCAAACACATTAATTAAGGACCGGGTAACGTAGACATTCATTGTAATTAGGAGGTATAGCTAAAATTAGTTGAATGGTTGAAATTCCCTTCTCCCTCTGGGAGAAGGTGGCACGAAGTGCCGGATGAGGGTTTTATTGATAACGTCATTGCGAGGAGCTTGCACAGCAAGCGACGAAGCAATCCAGTAAATTCAATGTTTTGACCGGATTGCCGCGTCGGGCTTACGCGCTGCAATGACGTATCAATAGTATATTAGCACTCTCGATGCAGAGGGGGTTCAAAATTGCACGCAGCGGCTCTTCCCTCATTCTTATTGCCGGGTATCATGTTACTAATTGTAAAATTAAATTTTAAATTGTCTCAAGTTCAATTTATAGTAGGAGAAGGATAGTAGGAGAAGGATAGTGTGTCAATAATTTTTTACAAAAAGTCTTTATTAAAATATGGGGATATTTAAAATTTAGAAATAAAAGAAAAGGAGAAATTATGACAGGCAAAGTATCAAATGATGTTATTATATATGGGGGAATGAAATTAAATCCCAATCAAATCTTGTCGAAAAATGTCAGCATTAGAGAAAATGGCGAAAAAGTTTATAGTGTTTTTTTAAAAAATGGAATGAGTTTTTATTACCCTGAACAAAAAAATGGCGCAAGAATATTTACAGGAGCGGTGAGAGATATGTCTGACGGCGAACGCCATATGGATATTACAATTTACAATGCAGAAAAGGTAGTACTTAAGGGTTCTGACAAAAAAGATTATGTAAGTTTAGAGTCATCTGAAAATTGCGTTATAGATGTTAGTAACGATAAATATGGCGAACTTGTTTCCTCTACAAAAGGACGAGGTAATCGTTTTATACTTGGCGGTACTGATTCTGTAACACTATATGAAAATGAAAAGATGAACAAAAAATATCCGGAAAATGTCGGTTTTGGCGATGGTTATAATTTTTACGGTTCTAAAGATAAAATTGTACGAGATTAATAAAAAGTTACCAATGCCTTCAAGTGGCGCCGATAACTTTTTTAACCGCCTCAATCATGCCGGCCGGGTCAGCAAGGTTCTTGCCTGCAATATCAAACGCCGTTCCGTGCGGCGGGGAAGTACGGATTACGTCTAATCCGATTGTCATGTTCACAACGCGGCGCCCGTAAAGTGTCTTTATCGGAATCAGTCCCTGATCATGGTAATTCGCAACAATACAGTCATACTTATCACGCTGTGAAAATAACGTATCCGCAGGCAGCGGCATAGTTATGTCAATGCCCTTTGCTCTCAGGGCTTCAACCGCAGGAATGAGGATTTCTGTTTCTTCCCTGCCCAAAATCCCGCCCTCGCCCGCATGAGGATTAAAACCGCAAAGAGCAAATTTGGCCGGAGATGCCAGAAAGGCTGCAAGGTTAGAGATTTTTTCCACAACAATTTCTTTGGTTAAACTAACCTCTTTAAGCGGCACATGGCGGGTGAGAAGCAATACCCGCAAACCTTCAGCAGTAAAAAGCATGTCTGCCCTCTGTCCGTCGTGTGCAAGAAAATACTCCAAAATCTCTGTCTGTCCGTTGAATTTGCGCCCCGCAAGATGCAACGCGGCTTTTGATACCGGCGCGGTTACAATCGGCAAGCCTGCCTCGCATGCTTTTTTAAGAGACTGAAACGAAAACTCCCCGCAGCCCGCTGTAACCCTGCCCGGCTGAATATCTTCATCAAACGGAATTTCAATAAGCTCACAGTCCAAATCGCCGCCGCCGTAAAAGTCCAAAATTCTTCTGTTGGAAACCAGTATAACATTGCCCTTAACATCCGAACATCTAAGCGTCTTAACGGTAATTTCCGCGCCGATTCCGTTCGGGTCGCCGGTTGTGATTACTGTTTTATTCATTCTTCATGCCGTTCAAAATATTTCAGAATATCAATAAGCGTGTTAACGCCGCCGAGATTTCCTGATTTTGTGACAATCCGGCGGGAATTGTAGTCCATCGACAGAGCTATTGCCGGAAGCACTTCATCAACAAGCCGAAGCTGGTAAGCGCCTATCGCATTACAGCACTTGTAAGACGTTTCACCTCCGAGCGTAATCAGTATAAGCTGCTTTTTCTCAATAACCCGCCTTGTTAACTCTGCAAGAAAATCCGTAATCACACCTGCTAAATCCGCTTTCGTTAACTCAGCGTCAGCGTATTCATCGCCAAAACCGTTATAATTGATTATTAAATGGGAGGTATTAACAACAACTATATTGCTATGTCCCAAATTAAGCGTAACCCTTTCAACCAATTCTTCTTTTACGCCGCCGAGAATTGTTTTTAAATCGAGGTTAATCATTAAAGTATTCTCAAACTCGTCACAGGAATCCAGTTTATCAATCTGCGCAGCCGTAATCTGTGTTGCGCTCCCGGACACAATCAGTTTCGGAAGTTTCGGAACGGTTTTTGATATATGCTGATTTTCCAAATCCGCGAACCACAGTTCACTCAATGCCTGCGCAAATGCAGCAGCTCCCGCGGGAAGAATTTTGCTTTCGGTTTTATTAATTGCAAGCGCAATTTGCTCAATATCTACTGTTGAAACCGCGTCAACAACAATAATTTTTTTGCCTTTTTCAACAAGTTCGTTAATCTTCATCAAAATCGGTCCAGCGCCTTTCATAACAGTGCTTAGCTCCACAGCGCCGATTAAATCCGCGCAGTCATCCGGCAGCTGTTTTTTCAGCAATGTCGGCAGATGGGATTCTCTTGCCGGAGAATGCGGGTCACGCGCTATTTCCGTACGTTCTACGGGTATTCCCTTCAACAAATGGTAGCCGCCGACCGTAATCCTGCATTCCGCCGGAAACGCAGGCACAACAACCGCTGCATCCCAGCATAAAATCTCAAGCATTGCCGCAATCTCTATTGCAATATTCCCGCGCAGAGTGGAATCTATTTTTTTGTAAAAATAATCAGGATTAATCTTTTCAACAAACATGCGCATTGCACACTGAACACGCTCGTATGCTTCGCCTGAAGTTACATTCCTTGATTCGGTGGAAATTGCCCATGTCTGTGTATCGCGGATATTCACAGGCTCAATTTCATCACACAAAAGTATTTGTGTGTTCGCGCCCTTTAAATGAAACTGTAAAGCAGTGTCATTTGCACCCGTTAAATCATCGGCAATTACGCCTGCAATATTTGAAATCATTAACATTTTTTTTGTCCGTTATAAGACTTCTGCGTCTCTTCTGGAACCCAGCAGTCTGATAGAGTTGGCAAGAATTTTAAAGCTTTGTCTTTCTTCGCCTGTGGTTTTATCCAGCCACGAGTCTTTGAGAATTCTGCCGTCCACGGCAACCTGAATACCTTTTTTAATATATTCACCGGCAAATTCAGCCAATTTATCCCACACATCTACATTAAACCAGTCGGCAACTTCCGATTTGGTTTTCGGATCCCAACGATTTACGGCTATGGAAAAATTCGCTTTAACTTTTCCCGACTCAAAATACCTGATTTCGGCGTCACGTCCCACACGCCCTACCAATACTGCTGAATTCATCTCTTATATTCCTTTCATAATTAATATTAATTTTACATCAAACATTAAAAAACGTATTTTATATGTTACTTTTTGTAAAAAGCAAACCTCTCCCGCAAGGAACAGAGAAGGCAGTGTTCATTTTACATTGTCTCGTCATTGCTGTACATGTCAGGTAATTAGTTATATGATATTGGTGAATAGGATTGTTAAAAATCTACCATAACCTTCCTGTCATCCTGAACTTGTTTCAGGATCCGGCACATAACAAATCAAACTATCTTCTCAATTTTATTTCAGCATCTGTACTGGGAAGAAAACTTTACAGAAATTGTATATTTTTATCGGTGGCCAGATCCTGAAACAAGTTCAGGATGACAGGGTAGTTAAGGCGGGCTGTGACAATTCTTTGCTGTTCCCTGTTTACTAATTTAGCCATACCTCAATTCCTCCAGCCTTCTATACCTACCCCGAAATTTGCTTTAGCAAATTTCGACCCTCCCTCAAGGGAGAGTGTTAACTTTTTATTGCTTTGTCATTGCGAGGACGAATGTAATGAGGACACTCTGCCGAGCAAAACGATTAATTATCGTTTTGAGAGAGGAAAATCCAGTCAAAAACGTTGAATTTACTGGATTGCCGCGTCGGGCTAACGCCCTCCTCGCAATGACGAGATTTTACCACTGGCCAGATGCTGAAACACCGGAGGTCAACCAGGTCGTTCAGCATGACAGGATGGTTATGGTTTTAACAATCCTAATTTACTAATAATCATGCAACATTACTTAACATGTACAGACATGCCTTGTCAAAAATTTTTATTCAGAAGTGTCATGTAAACATGCGTATTAACAAGACTGCAAACTGTAATACAGAAAACTTTAAGGGATTTTACAACATAAGCGCCGAGCTTGAACAGAACATCCCGTTATCACGCGGTGTAATTGATATTTTCGGAAGCGACATCCCATGGCTTATAATGGCGAACAACAACGCGGAACGTATGGAAAAAGCGCGCCGAATGTCGATTGTATTTGTGCTGCTGTTTTTGTCGCCGATGGCTTTGCTGCCCGTGTTCAACAGGATTGCCATGAAATACGGCTCAAAACTGGTTAAAAGTGTGTTGTCTGACAACCATAAAATTATACACATTTCTAACAAAGAGCTTACGGATGCAGCTTCCATGAAAAAAGGGCTGGAAAAACTTTCCTCCAATTACGAAAACGGCCCGATAGAAAATCTTTTTAGAAAGATTACCGGAAAAAAGAAACAAAAACCGCTCGAATATCAACCTATGCTTGAAGATATTAAAACCCGTTATAATCTAAAAACCGATGAACAGGCATTAGAAAAATTACGAAGAAAACTTATTAATACAAAAAATGGGGTGATGTGTGCAGACTACCTATTTTCATCGCTTTCGCTGGGTTCTGTAGGATTTATAAATAATGCGATTACAAAGAAAAAAACCGGTCAAAGCGGTTTCAGTGCGGAATTCAGCATGGCGGACAAAGAAACCGTTGCCAAACGGGCGGATAATTATGAAAAAACATGGAAACAGCGTTATGCTGCGCTTCTGGGAATATCATTTGCTCTGGGTATCGGGGTTCCGCTTGCCGTAAGACACGGATTAACCGGCAATACCGGAAAGTTTGCCGGATTTATGAAGCGGCAGGTTTCAAAGTTTGATTATGAAAAAGGTATTTACATGTCACGCTGGTCGCTGCTTCTGGGGAACATTATCGCCTGCCATACCGGCGCTGTCCTTGCAAACAGAAATGTAACCGAGACTAAAGACAATATACTGCGTTTTGGAATGGCGGATGCATTATTTTTCGGCGGAGATTTGGTTGTCGGAAGCGTTTTGGGAAGATTAAGCGACCGGTTTTTAAAAACAAATTTAATTGATAAAACCGATGGGAAAAAGCTTTTGCCGAGATTAAAGCCTATGAAAACGCTTACCAATCCGCGTGAAAGGAAAACAGCCTGCGGTCTGTACTGGCTGAACCTTGCTATTATTTCCGCGTCAATGGGGTTTGGAGTTCCGGCGTTGGCAAACAGGATTACACGAAAAGATGTTCAAAAGGAACTGAAAAGTAAAAATATCCAAGAGTTTGACTTCCTAAAGCAATTTGTCAGCAGCAGTAAACTCGCCGAAACAATTCGGAGATGACCGGATTTTGCTATATCACTTGTTCGCCTTCATTAGCTGAAAGCTTTGAATGAGCGCTCTACGTTCTTATCTATAACGCTTTTTAAGGATTCGTATTCGGTTTGAAGCGCGTTGTGCTGAGTGTCAAGTTTCTTTAAGTCGGAATCATACTGTTTGTCTTTGCTTTGGATTTCTCGTAATGCCTTTTCGTACTTAACTTCCGCTTTGGTTACCGCGATTTTGTCTTCCTGTTCGGATATATCGCTTGAATTCTTGTACATTATGCTTTTCCATTCGCGCTGTTTGAGGGAAGGAGTTTCTGTGGAGCCTTTTTCGTTGAAGGTTACCTGCTCCATGCTGATGTTACCGATTTCAAGCATATATTTCAGCCATGCTTCATTGTTCATGTATTTCTCATCAAGCTGGGCGTATTTATTTGCGTTCGGAGCTTTTTCTTTTTCGCTCAATGAACCCATTCTGTACCATAAATTTGTGTACCATTCGCATTTAGGGTCGTTTTCGTTGGGAATTTCCTTAGGAGGAATACGTTTTAGAGCGGCTTCAGCTTCATTGCGCATTCTTACAGATTGATTTATCCAGTTCTGGAATGCGCCTTTTCGCTCGCGCCAGGACGAATCCCATGCATCTATGGCTGCCTGGCTGTTATGCTCTTTTGTTTGCTCGCTGAGGTTATGAGCGGCTTCTTTCGCGTCCTCGCTTAATTCATGTTGTTTTTGTAAGCTGTCCACCTGATTTTTCCATGAAGTGTGCGCTGTCTGGTATGACGAGTTCGCTGTTTGATAAGATGTGTAAAGAGTTGGGTAATATGTTTGGAATATATTATCCGGCAAATTAATTGTCATCATGGTGTTATAAAAATCTGAAATCCTTGCATCAATATATTTGTCGTAATTTGCATACCCTGACGGTACACTTAGTGTTTTGCCGACTGTTATATCCGCTCTTGATGATGATATTGCGGTTTTACTGCTGATTGAAAGACCGCTCTGCATGTGAGCGGCTATTATGTCGCAATACAACTCTTTTAAATCATTCAGCAGTTTTTTCGCTAAATTCTGCGCTGCTATATCAGACGGGTTTGTGTAAGAACCTGCCGCAAGTTCTTTTAATAATTTGATAGTATTATCTCCGCCTGCGTCTAAGCCGTTACCGGAAGTTAAATCTAAAACGGAACCGGTTTGCTTGGACACAATTTTCACGCTGCCGTCAGCATTAGTCAATTCTTTTTGTCCGTTTCCGTTTAATGATGCTATACCGTTAGGTCCCCATATCATGGTTGCAAAGTGGTGGTCGCCGTGATAAGCGCCCATGTTGGCTGCATTAATTATTTTTTCTCCGTTTGAACCTGTTTGGTCAGCTCCGTACCAGCATACATTACGGGACGGAACCAGCTGCGGTTTAGCGGGAGGGGTTGGTTCAGCCGGGTTTTTGCTTGAATCATACGGAATTCTGTTGTACGGAACCGGTGTATATAAAGCCGGTCTGGCAGGCAGAGGGTTATACTCGGGAAGATTACCCAAAGTATCTATCCAGTTACCCATTATACCTGTCATGTCAGGATTATCTTTTTTGAATTTATCACAGAATGCAAGAATGCCGTTAGGGTCGGTTGGGTCTGCAAGATTTGCGTAGGCTGATTCATTATTGCTGTTTACTGTCCAAACTCCTGTTTTCGGATCGCGGGCAGCTATATTATTAAAGAACGAATCTGCGCTGTTACTAATATTTGTCCATATATCGTCAGGGGCGGCAGGGTTATAGTATTGCGCACCCTTATCGCCGTAAATGTCTTTTATTGAAAGTAAGTATTTCGGGTTATCTTTGAATTCAATACCGTATAATTTCAAAAAATCTGTCAGGGTATGGACATTTTGATTTTGGTAATTTCTTATATCTTCGGAGCTTACGAGAATTTGACCGAATTGGTTGATTAGGCCGTACTGGTTTTTCAGGTCGCCGTATTCCATTATCGCGCCGGCGGTCAGTTTTTGGTATTTCTTATTGCTTTTGGCGTCATAGCTTGCGTATTGCAGGTTTTTGGAATCAAGCGCACGCATGTATTCCGCTGCCGCTTCGTTTGAATCTGCAGCCAAACGTACTTTCGAGTTTGTAATAAACTGAGCGCGCAGTTCATTATCACTTATTCGTGACGTTAAGCTTAATAGTTTTGCCTGACTTGCTGATAATCCCATAATATAGCTCCTGATTGCCTTGTTTTGGCAATATCGTTTTTAATCCACTTATATTTACGAACATTCAGCCGGAAAACTTTAATAAAAAAGGGTAGTTTGTAACAAATTGTTACAAAGCAAAAAAAAGAGCCTTTCGGCTCCTTTTTTAAATAGTTTCCGTAGGCTCAGCCATTGGAATAATTTCATCAATTTTAACTTCCGTGACCTGCGGTTTAGCAGGAGCTTTGGAGTGCTTTCGCGCGTCCAAAATAGCCGGATCGGGATTTTTCTTCAGGTTGTTGTAATCCGCAATAATCCTTGAAACAAATGTTTTTGAACAAGGAGGCACCGCTTTGTATTTTTGCACATAAGTCGGCCCCGCATTATAAGCTGCAAGCGCAAGCTCCATTGAACCAAACATTTTGTACAGTTTTTGATAGTACATAAGCCCGCCTTTAATATTATCATTCAAATAGTACGGGTTAAGTCCCATCACCTTTGCGGTAGAAGGCATTAGCTGAAACACTCCGACAGCGCCATGAGAGCTCTTTGCGTCATAACGGAAACCTGATTCCATACGCGCAATACTCAACGCTAAAGCAGGGTCAACCCCTAATTCCAGAGCATGTTTCACTATTGCCGCTTTTACCGTCTTGACATCATTTGCCTGAGACTGTCCTTGTGTAAACAGTAAGCACACAAGGGTAAAAGTTAATAGTAATACTTTTCTCAAATTGCTTTCCTCAAAATTGTAAATTGTAAATTTTATCGAGGTCATAAAAAGGCTTGGTCATTTAGGCTCAGCTTTTTGACAAGTCATCGTGCCCAGTCTAAAACCTCCATTTGACAAAATTTATAATAACACTATAACATAAAAAATATAAATTGCAACTCCTTTTCCGTTTTGGGAATATTAACTTTGTATTGGTCGTCATTGCTGTACATGTCAAGCAATTAGTTACATATTTTTTAAGAAGACAAGTTTAGCATGACGGGACGGTTATGGTATGACTTTTTACTAATCCTATTCACTATTTACTAACCACTATTTACTGATAATTGTGTATGATTTTTTTTGTGCTATAATCCCAAAAGAGAGGATATTATGGAAAATAAAAAACTGGCGTCAATAGGCGTTTTCGGAGGTTCGGGATTTTACAAATTTTTGGACAATATCGAGGAGGTTCCCGTAGAAACCCCTTACGGAATGCCCAGCGATAACCTTCTAATCGGAACCATAGGGGAACACCGTGTAGCGTTTATGCCGAGACACGGAAGAAACCATTCTATTTTACCGCATTTGATTAATTACAGAGCAAATGTCTGGGCAATGAAGTCCGTCGGAGTGGAAAGAGTTTTTTCTCCCTGTGCGGCAGGAAGTCTGCAAAAAGAAGTTAAGCCCGGAGATTTTGTAATCTGCGACCAATTTGTGGACTGGACCGACGGAAGAAAATCAACTTTTTATGAAGGTCCGGTTGTAACCCACCCTTCCGCTGCTGACCCGTACTGTCCGCAGCTGCGCGGACTTGCCGTTGAAACAGCCCGCGAACTGGGAATTAATGTTCACCAAGAAGGCACCGTTGTCGTAATTAACGGGCCGAGATTTTCCACAAAAGCAGAGTCGAAGTTCTTTACAAATCAGGGCTGGCAGGTAATTAACATGTCCGCTTTCCCTGAGGGGTATCTTGTTAAAGAACTGGACATGTGTCCGCTGAATATCTCGCTCATAACCGATTATGACGCCGGATTAGCGGGCAATGTTGCGCCTGTTTCCCACCACGAGGTTATTAAAGTCTTCAACAGCAACCTTTCTAATCTCAAAGACCTTCTTTTCAAAATGATAGAAAAAATTCCCGCAGGCAAAAATGTATGCGGGTGTACAAATACTAAAGCAAACTCCCGGCTGTAAAAACAGTGAATAAGTGACTAAGTGAACAGATGAATAGAAAATAGGGTTGAAAGGTTGAAGGGTTGAATGGTTGAAAAACCGGCAAGCGCGTTCAACAAAATAAGCAAAGGAGTTGCGAGGCAACTGTCGGAAGCCGGATAATACAGAGACCCTGAAACAAGTTCCGGGTGACATGAGAAGGCGGCAAAAGGTAAAATTAACTTGAAAGGGTATAAAAACAATAAAACCCTCACCCACCCTACGGGTACCCTCTCCCAGAGGGAGAGGGAAGAGATATAAAAAGCAAAGCAGACAGGTAACAACTAACAGAAGCCAGTAATGGGTAAAGCTGACAAGTAATGAAGTAATTCCTGACAAAGGCGGCAAAAGGTAAAACTAATTTGAAAGGGTATAAAAAAAAGTGATACACGGTATAAATAATATATTTAATCTGTTTTACTTCTTAATAATTTTAAGAATTTTTTTAAGCTGGGTTCCGGGTGTCCGCTGGGAAAACCAGCCGTGGAAAACAGTGCGTGATGTAACTGATTTGTATCTTGATATATTCAGGAGAATTATCCCGCCGTTCGGCGGACTGGACTTTTCGCCTATTGTTGCGATAATTGTTCTGCAGATTGTACAGAATGCGGTTATCTTTATGATTGCAAAAGCTGCCGGATAACAGACAATCAGTGAATAGTGTTTAGTAAATAGTGAATAGGAAATTAAGAGGTATAGAGGGCTGGAGGTATAGCTAAATTAGTTGAAGGGTTGAAAAGTTGAATGGTTTAAAAACCGTTAAGCATGTTCAACCAAACAAGCAAAAGAGTGAATAGGTGAATAAGCTCATCTAAGAAAAATTAAATAACAATAAAACTCTCATATTGAAATCGGTATGAGACCCCACCCCGAAATTTGCTAAAGCAAATTTCGACCCTCCCGCAAGGGGAGGGTAAACCGTTCAACCATTCAACTTTTCAACCATTCAACCATATTAAAACCAACTTGAAAGGACATAAAAAAAATGAGGATTATAATTTACGGAACAACTGACGCAGGCTTGCTTTTAGCCACAGAATTCTTTGAAGACCACGACATAACCGTTATTGACAAAGACGACAACGGAACCGAAAGTTTTAGTAAGCTGGATATTAGTTTCATTCAGGGAAGCGCGTCAAACGAGGAAGTTCTGCGAAACGCCGGCATAAAAAATGCTGACGTGTTCATTGCCTGCACTGATGTTGATGAAGCCAATATTGTTGCATGTCTTGCAGCTAAAAAGAATTCAGGTATCCGCACAATCTGCTTCGTAAGCAAAGAAGAATACCGCAAAAATCTTTATTTTGACAAATCGGAAGAACATTTCTGCGATATGTTTATTGACTTCATAATCTGGCCGGAAGAACTTCTTACGCAAGAGATTTTCAGGATTGTAACGGTTGCGCATGCGCTTGATGTTGAAAATTTTGCAGACGGCAAAGCAAGACTGCTGGAATATAAAGTTGAACCGAACCTTAAAATTGCGGGCAAAAAGGTCAAAGACTGCGGGTTCACACAAGGTACGCTTATGGTCGGGTTAACCAGAAATCGCGAACTTTTTATTCCAAACGGTGAAACCGAAATTCATGCAGATGATAAATTGATTTTTATGGGAACCTCGCATTCGCTGGATATTCTTGCGGGAACCTTTTTCCACGAAAAAGAATACGTCAAATCAGTTGCAATAATCGGCGGCGGCAAAGTAGGCCTGATGCTTGCCCAAAACCTTGAAAGCCTGAAAATTAAGACCAAAATTATTGAAAAAAGTTACGAACGCTGCCGGGAACTTGCACAGGAACTAAAAAGCGCTCTGATTATTAACGGCGACGGAACAAACCTTCAGCTTCTCGATGAGGAAGAAATCGGTTCAAGCGATGTTGTAATAAGTATTACCAACAACGACGAGAAAAACCTGTTGTGTTCGCTTCTGGCAAAGCAGCTCGGCGTAACACGGGTTATCTCAAGAGTTTCAAAGGTAACTAACTCTGTGCTGTTTGAAAAAGTAGGGATTGATGTTGCGATTTCGGCAAAAACCTCTGCGATAAACGAAGTTAAAAACGACCTTGCCGAGAATGACGTTGACATTCTTGCCACAGTGGAACAAGGACAGGGTGAAGTTCTTGAAATTATCGTCATGCCCGAATTTAACAATAAAAAAATTATGGAATTAAAGCTTCCGGCTCCGGCGGTTATCGGAGTAGTCCAGCGTAAAGGCTCGGTTATCATTCCAAAGGGCAGCACAGAAATCCGCATGAACGACATATTGATAATCTTCACCGCTGCCGACAGCGCAGGCGAAATTAAAGAATTCTTTAAAGTAAGCTAAATTAGTGAATAGTAAACAGGAAAGGGGGAACAGCAAAGGATAGCCACAGCCCACCTTAACCTCCCTGTCATCCTGAAACAAGTTCCACAACTGTCCCGTTAAAATTTTCAAGTGGATAAAGCGTCATTCCGGGCTTGGAATCTATCAATTTTAATTAAACTGATAGACCCTGAATCAAGTTCAGGGTGACGTGGAGATTGTTGAATGTTTTTTACTAATAATTATGAGTATGAGAGATTACGGACAAAAACGCCGGAAAAACCCGAACCAA
>JAISCP010000126.1 GCA_031265495.1 Heliobacteriaceae bacterium
TTACTGGATTGCCGCGTCGGGCTGACGCCCTCCTCGCAATGACGAAACAATGCAAAGTTAACAATGCCCCCGCAGGGTGGGTGAGGGTTTTATAGGAATTAATAATAATAAAACCCTCATCCGGCACTTCGTGCCACCTTCTCGGAGAAGGAAAAAACAAAGAGATCCTGAAATAAATTCAGGATGACGTGACGGTTATGGTGTGATTTGTCATGTGCAGATGCTGAAACAAGTTCAGCATGACAGGGGCGCAATGAAGCGGCAATCCGGTAAATTCAATGTTTTTACTGGATTGCTTCGTCCTCGTTCGTCCTCGCAATGACGAGTTTTTATCAATTTCCCCTTGTTCATGCTGCATGTTTGTAATACGATTTACTCACCGGAGGTAAAGATGAAAATCAATGTACTTACAGTTGGCCCGGGCGGGCGGGAAAATGCACTGGCGTGGAAGATTTCGCAATCGCCATTGCTGGATAAATTGTATCTCGCCGGCGCAAATGACGGGTTTAAAAATCTCGGAGAAGTAACAGACTATGCGGATTACGATGAGCTTGCGCGGATTGCCAAAGCCAAAAATATTGAGCTTGCGGTTATAGGGCCGGAACTGCCGCTGTCTCAGGGGATTGTTGATGTGTTCGCAAAATACGGAATAAAATGTATCGGCGCAACCCAAAAATGGGCAAAGCTGGAAAGTTCAAAAGCTTTTGCAAAAGAATTTATGCAAAAACATAATATTCCGACAGCAAAATATGAATTAGTAAGTGATGTTTCTCAAATTGATGATGCGTTGGCAAGGTTTTCCGTTCCGCCCGTGCTGAAAGCGGACGGGCTTGCCGCAGGTAAGGGAGTGTATCTGCCAACGGACTTCGCTGACGCGCGCGATATGCTGAAAGACTTTCTGGGCGGGAAATACGGCGAAGCGTCAAAGAGTGTTGTTGTCGAGGAGTTTCTGGAAGGGGATGAATTGTCCGTAATCTCCATATTTAACGGCAAAACAATTCAAACTTTTATTCCGGCGCGCGATTACAAGCGGCTGAAAGATAACAACGAAGGCCCCAATACCGGCGGAATGGGTTCGTATTGCCCGGTGAAAATAAGTGAGTTTCACCGAAATAAACTTGAAGAATATCTGGTCAGGCTTGAGCGGGCGCTTCTTGACGAACAGGCTGACTTCTGCGGAATTATTTATTCCGGTTTAATGCTTACCAAAGACGATGTTAAAGTCCTGGAGTACAATATGCGTTTCGGCGACCCTGAAACTCAGTCTTTGATGATGCACTTAAAAAGCGACCTGCTTGAAATATTTATTAATGCTGCAAACGGCAAAACCGCCGGAATTGAGTGGAATGAAGGAACATCAATGTGCGTGGTGCTTGCTTCCGAAGGTTATCCCGAAAACCCGCGAAAAGGCAGTGTAATCCGAAATATTGAAGCAGCGGAAAAAGAATACGGCGTAAAAGTGTTTTACTCAGGGGTTAAATGCAGCGGGGAAAATTTGGTTTCTAACGGCGGCCGGGTGCTTTGCGTCTGCAAGTCAGGACATAACGTTAAGGAAGATATTTACAAAGCGTGTGAGAAAATTGATTTTTGTGGTAAAATTTTCAGAACCGATATTGGAGAAAAAAATGAAAGAATTGCTGATTATTGCGGGCTCAAAAAGTGATGAACCGTTTGTGGAACAGGGTTTGAAGCTTTGTAAAGAGTTTGGAATTGAATATGAATTTAAGGTTTACAGCGCACACCGTAATCTGGACGCGCTTCTGGAATACCTTGAAGCGGTTGAAAAAAACGGCAAAACAAAGGTTATTATTGCAGTTGCCGGACTTGCGGCAGCTCTGCCGGGCGTGATTGCCGCGAAAGTCAAAATTCCCGTTATCGGCGTGCCTTGCGAGTGCGGGCCTTTAAAAGGCGTTGACGCGCTTATTTCGATGGTTCAAATGCCCAAAGGCGTTCCCGTTGCGGTTATGGCAATCGGAAACGCAGGTATGCAGAACGCCGTTCATTTTGCTAAACGAATTTTGGAGGTAACATGTTAGATATAAAAGACGGACTTACTTTTGACGACATACTTTTAATCCCGCAGGAATCGAATGTACTGCCGAAAGATGTTGATTTAAGCACACAATTAACCGGCGCAATCCGGCTGAACATTCCCATAATCAGCGCGGCAATGGACTGCGTAACCGAATCCGGCATGGCAATTGCAATGGCGCGCGAGGGCGGTATAGGAATAATTCACAAAAACCTCAGCATTGAAGAACAGGCAGGCGAAGCGGATAAAGTTAAAAAGTCCGAAAGCGGCATGATTTCCGACCCCGTAACGCTTCACCCGGACCAGAAACTGCACGAGGCGCTGGCTATTATGGAAAAATATCACATATCAGGCCTGCCTATTACCGTTGATAAAAAATTGGCCGGAATTCTAACCAACAGAGACCTTCGTTTTGAAACAAACCTTGAGCTGAAAGTCTCTGATATTATGACCAAAGACAATTTAATCACCGCTGCGGAAGGCATAGAAATCGAGAAAGCAAAAGAATTACTCCATAAAAACCGGATTGAAAAGCTTCTCATTGTGGATAATTACAACAATCTCAAAGGCTTAATTACCATAAAAGACATAAAAAAAGCTATTGATTACCCTTATGCGTCAAAAGACGAGCTGGGAAGACTGCGTACAGGCGCGGCAATCGGTATTACGCCGGATAAATTTATCCGTACGGAAGCGCTTGTCAATGCAGGCGTGGATGTTATAACAATTGATACGGCGCACGGGCATTCAAAAAATGTTGTGGAAGCGGTTAAAGAGATAAAACGGAATTTCCCCAAGCTTCAGGTGATTGCCGGTAACATTGCCACTGCCGAAGCCGCACAGGCGCTTATAAAAGCCGGAGTGGACGCTGTTAAGGTCGGTATCGGGCCGGGTTCAATCTGTACCACAAGAATTGTGACAGGCTGCGGCGTCCCGCAGATTACGGCAATTCTTGATGTTGTTCAGGCCGCATATGCCAAAAACATACCGGTTATTGCCGACGGCGGAATTAAGTTTTCCGGGGACATGGTAAAGGCTCTTGCGGTCGGCGCAAACACAATAATGCTCGGTTCGCTTCTTGCCGGAGTGGAGGAAAGTCCCGGCGAAACGGTCTTATATCAGGGCAGAACTTACAAAATGTATCGCGGCATGGGTTCAATCGGCGCCATGAAGTGCGGTTCCAAAGACAGATATTTCCAGTCCGATGTGAGCAGCGAGCGGAAGTTTGTTCCCGAAGGGATTGAAGGAAGGGTTCCGTACAGCGGAGATTTGGCCTCAAGTATTTACCAGTTTACGGGCGGAATAAGAGCCGGAATGGGATATGTCGGCGCGGAAAATATTAAAAGCCTGCAGGCGCGTGCAAAATTTGTTAAAATATCCTCAGCGGGACTTAAAGAAAGCCACGTTCACGATGTAATCATCACAAAAGAAGCGCCGAATTACAGAATGGAATAAAATGACAAATGATTTACAGAAAGTTTTAATATTGGATTTCGGTTCGCAATACACCCAGCTTATTGCCAGAACCGTCAGAGAGATGAAAGTTTATTGCGAAATACATCCTTTTAACATGAGTTTTGAGGGGATTAAAAAATACAATCCGGCGGCAGTAATATTTTCCGGCGGGCCTTGCAGCGTCTATGAAGAAGGCGCGCCGGGCATAACAAAAGAAATATTCGAACTCGGAGTTCCGGTTTTGGGAATTTGTTACGGAATGCAGCTTATAACAAGTCTTTTTGGCGGAAAAGTGGCGTCCGGCGTTAAAAAAGAATACGGTCAGTGCAATATGGAAATTCTTTCCGAAAGCAGGCTTTTTAAAGGGCTCGACAAAAATAATACAGTGCTTATGAGTCACGGGGACGCGATAGAGGTTCTGCCCGAAGGTTACAGGGTTACCGCAAAATCAGGAAATACGCCTTACTGCGCAATTGAAAACGAAGAAAAGAACGTTTGGGCAATACAGTTTCACCCCGAAGTAGTACAGACCGTTAACGGGGAAAAAATACTTGCCAACTTTGTCTTTAATATTGCTAATATCCGTTCCGACTGGAATATGGATAATTTTATCAAAATGAAAACCGAAGAAATCAGGGAAACGACCGGAGATAAAAAAGTTATACTGGGGCTGAGCGGCGGTGTGGATTCTTCTGTTGCGGCTGTGCTTATTCATCGGGCAATAGGCAAAAACCTCAAATGTATTTTTGTGAATAACGGCGTTTTGCGTCTGAATGAAGCGCAGAAAGTAGTACAGCTTTTTAAAGGACACTATGACATTGACCTTACCTATGTGGACGCAGGCAATGAATTTCTGGGCAAACTCAAGGGAGTGGAAGACCCCGAAAAGAAAAGAAAAATTATCGGACACCAGTTTATAGAAGTATTTGACAGGGAAGCTAAAAAGTTCCATGACGCGGCATTTCTTGCGCAAGGCACTCTTTATCCCGATGTAATTGAGAGTGTGTCGTTTAAAGGCCCGTCGGATGTAATCAAAAGCCACCACAATGTGGGCGGTCTGCCCGAAAAAATGAATTTGAAACTGCTTGAGCCGTTTCGGGAATTATTTAAAGATGAAGTGCGCGAGATAGGTTCAAAGCTCGGCATGCCTGACGAGATTATACACCGGCAGCCGTTTCCGGGTCCGGGTCTCGCGGTTCGGATTATCGGGGAAGTTACGCCCGAAAGAGTAAAAGTTTTACAGCTTGCTGATGATATAGTTGTTGCGGAAATAAAAAAAGCGGGGCTGTATCATAAACTCTGGCAGGCTTTTGCTGTGCTTCTTCCGATTAAGACCGTAGGGGTTATGGGTGACTTGAGGACTTACGAAAGCGTCTGCGCAATCCGCGCGGTGGAAAGCCGGGACGCAATGACCGCAAAGTGGGCCGAAATTCCGTACGAAACCCTTGATATTATATCAAAACGGATTATAAATGAAGTCAGCGGCATAAACCGTGTGGTCTATGACATTTCTTCCAAGCCCCCCGCAACAATCGAGTGGGAATAATTATCAAGAGAGTTGAAAGGTTTAAAGGTTGAAGGGTTGAACGGTTAAATTCCTCTCCTTACAGGAGAGGAAGAATTTCTTAACGAACGTGTGAGTTTAGAAATTCAGGTGAGGTGGCGCAAAACCGAATAAATTTGGGGCAAAACACATGCCATGAACGCTATGCCCGCCCCCTCACCCCAAACACTAAACTCAACCTTCGGTTTCGCTAAGTGTTTGCACCCTCTCCCGTAGGGAGAGGGGCAGGCAGAACCCATGATATTGTGTTTTACCCAAGATTTATTCAACCGTTCAACCTTTCAACCCTTCAACTCTCTTTCCTATTCGCTCCCGCTAATATCTACACAAACCTCGCAGCTTCTTCGAGCGGTTTTCTTTGTTTCGGACGGATTGTTTCATCTGCCTGATAGCCCAGAGCTATCACACACCCGAACCTTTTATCATAAGGAATATCAAGAATTTCCGCCAGTTTTTCCCTGTCAAAAAGTCCTATTATTAAGCTTCCTATTCCTAAATCCGCCGCAGCATAACAAATACTGACGGCCGCCGCTCCCATATCGTTTTTTGCAAAATACTGGCTGTCCATTATGGAACTTATACGCGGCATTAAGGTTGCGCGTTCTTCCAGAACAACTATAAAAGCTTTTGCGCCTGCTGCGTAGGCGTTTGCGCCCATTTGACAGCAGGCTTGCGCAACCTGCGCGGCAAGTTCGGGAGTTTCTACCGCCACAAAGCTCCACGGCTGGGCGTTGCACCCCGACGGAGCAAGCCGCCCGGCTTCAATACATTTAACAACCTTTTCATGTTCAAGCGGTTTGTCCGCAAAATTACGGCAGCTCTGGCGTACTTTACAAAGTTCTAAAAAATCGTTCATAAACCCTCCTTCTTTTGTCTTAATTCTAACACAAAAGCATGACATCAGTGATTAGGTAATTAAGAGGGCTGGATGGATTGAGGTATAGCTAAATTAGTTGAAAGGTTGAATAGTTGAAGGGTTGAACGGTTGAATTACCTTCTCCCTCTGGGAGAAGGTGGCGCGTAGCGCCGGATGAGGGTTTTATTGAAATTAGTAAATAGTGGTTAGTAAACAGGAAAGAGGGAACAGCAAAGAATTGTCACAGCCCGCCTTAACCATCCTGTCATCCTGAACTTGTTTCAGGATCTGGCACTTGGCAAGTCACACTATCCTAATTTCAATATCTGCACGGGAAAGAAAATTTTACAGAAGTTGAATATATTTTGCTATTGGCCGGATCCTGAAACAAGTTCAGGATGACGTGACGGTTGTTCAGCGTGATGTTTTTATATTTAATGTCGACACTCCCTGGTTATATAGTTCCCATAGTCTTATTTGGCAAATTCTTTAAAAGCCTTCGGCAAAGCGGTAAAAGTCATTGCCCGAGCCGGCTGTACAGCTGCCTCCTGTTCTTTTTTATATTTACGTCTGCTGAAATAAACATTCAACCGGGTTAACACCACTCCCAGCATTAATGTGGAATACGCAAGCCCCGCTATATGCGCGGTATTAATCTTCCACATCGGTATTCCTTTTGCCGCCGCCTCTTTGTGAGACTTAACCGAAATATCGTTAAGCCAGTGTTTTACGCCTTTGCCCTCCTTATGAATATTGAACAATTCTTTTTTATGCGGGTCCATCAGGTTAGCAGCGCCTTTTGCCGCAAATCCTCCCAGCACAAGCCAGTTGAGAAATCCAAAGTAATCCCTGAAAGCTGTTTCACCCAATTCTTGTTTGTTGTCGGAAGCTAAAAATCTTCCGATTAACGTTGCTGTATATACCGTTTTAATTGCATTCCCGCTTGTTACCGGACCGGCGAATTCCAGTTTCTTAATAAAATCTTTTGGATTTTTAACCCTCATAACAGCCAGCGCTAATGCGGCTATACCGGCGCTTACAAGTCCTTTCTCCGCCTTAAATTTTAAACTTGTATCTTTTCCTGATTTATTATTTTTGGAGTTATAGCCGACCTCGCCCACAAACCCTGTTTTACCCGTTCTTTTTTCGGTAATCTTTCTGTTAATATACTGGTTCGTAAGCCCGAGTACAGAAGCAATTCCCAATGCGCCGAGAGTTTTTATTTTGTTCACTTTCGCTATCTTTTTGAATGCGTTTTCAATATTAATATTTTTATTATTAAAAATATCCTTTCCCATATCGCGCATATCTCTTATAAGGTTTTCAACGGACGTGTTAAGTTTTGCTCCGTCAATATTCACGTTCACGGAGCGGTTAACCCTTAAGTCATTGGTTATTTGGTCTTCAATTTCTTTTGCCGTGAGTTTCGCTTCTTTTCTGCCGAAATTCCAGTCAATATATTTGGTAAATTTCTCACTGATTTCTTTTGTATTTTTTAATTTGGAAATTGCGGCGCCGTCCTGCCCTGAAAGATTGTTCAAAACATTTGAAACAAAATCTTTGGTATTTTCGCCTTTACTCCATGCTTTTTTGAGCGTACTGACAGCATCATCCGTAAACCAGCTTTTCGGGTTAATATTAGTTTTGGGGTCAATGAGCTTATTTGCCGCTCTGGCAAACCCCATTGCAAAAAGCCCGGAAGACAGGCAGACTATCAGCGTTCCGGTGAATTCCCGGAAAAATGTTTCCGCACCGGCGTACTTGTTGCGTTTTTTGGTGTCAATGTAAGTACGCGGAGCAACCATTGCTCCTAAATCAATAAGTGTTGCGTTTGCCGTTGCGTTAGTATCCAAAAACGCCAGCGCGGCTGTAAGCGGGCCTCTAAACGCGGGGGTAGTATTCATTTTATCGATTTTCATCTTGTTCCTTTACTTTGTTATTACTAAGACAGTTGAATTTGAGCGTTTTGCTCAAATACGGTATTTGCTGCACGCAAAAAATCCCGGCTTTTCATCGGGACTTTCAGCAAAATTATTGTTCAATAAATCAAAATTATTTACACACAAAAATTACTGCAACACCCGCCGGATGAATTACAACAGCAACATGAAACTTTTGTGTTTGATAATTTGTACATAACACACTTATTAAAGCGTAAAAAATTTTATTTGTCAAGAGGGTAATTAGGGAAGAGGTATAGAGGGCTGGAGGTATAGCTAAATTAGTAAATAGTGCTTAGTAAATAGTAAATAGGGTTGAAAATACTAGTTTCTAGTCCCTAACCCCTAGTCTCTAATAAAATTAGTTGAAAGGTTGAAAGGCTGAGCTACCCTCCCCTTGAGGGAGGGTAGAAATTCCTGCAAGGAATTTCGGGGTGGGGTAGAGGCCGAAGGAATAGAATGACAGGAAAGGCGATATTTTCAACCTTTCAACTCTCTCGCTTGCATAAAATTATTGACAGTGTAAACTAAAGAAGACGTAAAACCAAAGGAGAATTTAAACATGCCGGGAATTAATATTACGGTAAACGGCAAAAGCATCGTACTGGAAAACAGCGCGACAATAGCGGACTTTATTGCCGAAAGAAAGGTTACGGGCACAATGTACGTAATCGAAAAAAACAAAAAAATTGTGAATAAAGAAGATTACGCGGCGGAACCTCTCAATGAAGGCGACTCTCTTGAACTTGCCGGTTTTGCAGGCGGAGGGTGACAGTGAAAATACTGGTCGGAATGTCCGGCGGCGTTGATTCTTCCGCTGCGGCATTAATTTTAAAGCAGCAGGGCCATGACGTAACCGGAGCCACAATGGCAATCTGGAAAGGCGGCTGTGATACTTCCGGTAATTGCAGCGCAGGCAAATGCAAAAACGCCTGCTACGGGCCGGACGAAAAAGAAGATATTGAACAGGCAAGACAGGTTTGCGAACAAATCGGAATACCCTTCCATGTTTTTGATTGCAAAGATGAATATGAAAAAATCGTCCTTGATAATTTTAAAAAGGAATATCTCTCAGGCAGAACCCCAAACCCCTGTATTTGGTGCAACAGTCTTATAAAGTTCGGCACACTGCCGCAGCTTGCTAAAGCCGCCGGGATTGAATTCGACAAATTCGCAACGGGACATTACGCAAGACTTGAGGAAATTAACGGGCAATACATCTTAAAACGCGGGATTGACCCTAAAAAAGACCAGTCGTATTTTATTTACCGGCTGAAGCAAGAACAGCTTGCAAATATTCTCCTGCCTTTGGGCGGTTACACAAAAGAAGAAATCCGTAAAATCGCAAAAGAAAACGGCTTACAGGTTTCCGACAAACCCGACAGTCAGGATTTTTACAGCGGCGACTACAACGCACTGCTCAACATTCAGGAAAAAACCGGTAATATTGTAGACAAAAACGGAAAAATTCTCGGTACGCATACCGGCATTTGGAATTACACTGTCGGGCAGCGCAAAGGACTGGGTATTGCCGCCGCTGAACCGCTTTACGTCCTTGAATTAAGAAAAGAAACCAATGAAGTCGTTGTCGGGTTTCAGGACGCTGCGTTCAGGAAGTTCCTCACAGCGGATAATTTGAGCCGGATTACGGAGCTTCCCATCCCCCGAGCAGGCTTAACCGCAAAAATCCGCTCTGCCCAGACTCCAACGCCTGTAAAAGTTGAGTTTAAAGAAGACGAAATTACGGTGGAATTTGAGGAGCTTCAAAAATCAATCACGCCCGGCCAGTCAATCGTTCTGTACAACGGTGACGCGGTTCTGGGCGGCGGGATAATCAACAGGGTTTACTAAGAGTCCTTGCGGGCTTCAATATTATATTTAGCAAGCATTGCAAGATATTCCTGTTCTTTTTCATAAGGTATGTTCACATGAACCCCGTCTTTCTTTAGTTCAATTGCTCCGCCCTGCAAAATAATTCCTGCGGATTCTCTGCCGTATTCCCGCTTATTAGCAGGATTCATATTAACCAATTGATTAGAGGGGATTGTGTAAGAAACCCTGTCAGACGATATAGCATCAACCATTTAAACCTTCTTTCTTTTTGCCTACATTATTAATAAAACCAAAAGACAAAAAAAATTGCTAAACATTTTAATACATGTTGAATATGTGACTAAGTAAATAGGAGGGCTGGGGGGATAGCTAAATTAGTAAACAGGAAAGAGGGAACAGGCGAAGAATGAGCCAGCCTGTATCCCGAGTGGAACGAGGGTGAAGGGTTGAAAGGTTTAATTCTTTCTCCGAGAAGGTGCCCGCGGATGAGGGTTTTGTTGACAACGTCATTGCGAGGAGCTTGCACGGCAAGCGACGAAGCAATCCAGTCAAAACCGTTGTACTGGATTGCCGCGTCGGGCTTACGCCCTCCTCGCAATGACGAGGCGGCTATGGTGTGATTTGTCATGTGCAGATAAGGTGGCGCAGAGAGAGGAATTCAACGGTTCCCTCTTTCCTGTTTACTCTTCACTAATTCAGCCAGCCCTCTATACATCCCACTCTCCGGCCCTCTACCTGATATCCCATTTTTCCTGCAATCTGTTTAATTGTCCGGTACTTTTCAAATTATCTATAACCATATTAACCTTGCTTTGCAGTTTTTCCGAATGTTCTTTTCTGAAAACTACCGCGTAAGGTTCGCGGGAATAACGCTTAGGCAGAATTCTGACAGAACGGTCGTTCACCGCAAAACCCAAAAGAATAGTATCATCCGCTATCATAGCTTCCGCTTTGCCGGCTTTCAGCGCTTTGTAAGCTTCCGTGTAAGTCTTATAGCCTGTTACACTGACCTCGGGAACATTCATTCTTACATTTCTCTCGCTTGTGGAACCAAAAACAATAATTACTTTTTTCCCCGCAAAATCCATTAGTCCGGTTGCTTTGCTTGAACTGTTAACCATAACAGCCTGCCCTGCAATATAGTAAGGAGATGAAAAATTCAATATAGCTTCTCTTTGAGGAGTAATCGACATTGTGGCAATCAGCATGTCGACTTTTCCCGAATTAAGTTTCATAATCCTGTCAGAAGCGGTTACGGGGACAAATTTTACTTTGTCTTCACTACCCAAAAGGTTTTTTGCAATTATTCCTGCAAGGTCAACTTCATAACCTTCCGGCTTTGCGCTGCTGTTTTTAAATCCAAACGGGCGGGTATCGTGTCTTACGCCTGCAATTATTTCCCCGCGGGATTCAATCGTGCTTAAATCGTCAGGCAAAGCCTTTTTGTTCCCGCAGCCTGTACACAAAAAACATAAAAATAAAACCGTTAAGATTACTTTTTTAAGCATAGTTTCATGATAGCATAAACAGGGGTAAATAGGAGTTAGTAAATAAGTGAACAGTAAAGAGCAAACAGCCTGCGCCATGCCAAACAACCGTCCCGTCATCGCGAGGCGCTTGCAATGACGGTCCTTTGCTGTTCCCTCTTTCCTGTTTACTATTTACTAATTTAGCCATACCTCTTATTCACTTAGTCAACCTATTCACCTAAATAACGTATTGCATTTAAGCCGCTTTACTATAAAATTAAGTAATGTTAATTATTATTCAAAAATAACAAAAAATTACTCCATAGTGTTTTAAAATAAAAAAGTAGGTAGGAACTTTGGAACAAAACAATCAGCAAACCGCAAAAACATCCGCGGACAAAACAACAGTAAATTCTAATCCTATAACCATAAAGCTGGCTTCTAACCCCATTATAAAAGAAGCCGCTGATATTGTTGCGCGCATAAATGATTTCAATTCACACAAAACCGCCAACCGTCTTTATGCGGGTTATTTAAACCGGACCATGCGCTTGGGCAGAGATATTAATTATCCCGAATTAATAAAGCAGTGGAATTCCGCATTACATAAAGCCGGCTCTATACGTGATTTAACCGCCGCAATGCATAACATTTTTACAAATTACCTGAAAAGCAGTTTCACTGCCTGCGGACTTTATCACGAAAATTCAAAATGTATAAACCTAAAACTCCAAAGTTCCACAGGAAGTACATATTCGTCAAAAATATTCACCTCAAACGAGTCAAACCCTATTATTGAATGTTTTCAAACCGGCACACCCGTGTTAAAAGATAACAATAAGTTCCTGAATATTCCGTATTTACAGAATTCGCCTGTCTTAATTCTTCCGCTGCGCACGGTTAACAAGTGCACCGGAGTTGTAATAATAGGCACGGATAACGCCGATATTGAAATGCTTTCGTTCATTGTCAATTACTGCGCGCTGTTTATGGACAATATTACCCTTATGGAAAAAACAAGCAAGTACGCTAATACGGATAATTTAACCGGACTGTTGAACCATCGCGGGTTTCAGGAAATTCTGACCGATGAAATTGAACACGCACAGGCAAATAAAACAAATTTATCCGTCATAATGTTTGATGTTAACAATATCTCCAAAATTAACAGGGAAATGAGTCATGCCAAAGGGGATGAAGTTATTAAACTTCTTGCCGAAAAGGTTAAGCAGAACATTCGCAGCACGGACAGCGCAGGACGCTACGGCGGTGACGAAATTGCAATAATTCTGCCGGACACAAATACTGCAGATGCAAAATATCTTGCCGAATATATTACCTATTGTTTATCCTGCTGTTTTGTGGATGATGTGGGACCGGTTAAGGTTTCGGTGGGGGTTGCGACCTATCCCGAATGTACAAAAGATAAGGAAAAACTCCTGATTCTGGCAGAACAGGCAATGTATATTTCCCGTGCAAAAGGCTATAAAGAGGGAATGTCGGCTATTATAAGCTCTTCTGACTTCAATTTTTGGGATGACGACGCTCTGAATTCATTTGCAAAAGTTTTGTCAAAGCGCCATGCCCAACTGGGTATCAACTATGAAGAAGAACTTCTGCAAAAATTTAACAATGAACAGGTAAATTCCCAAAAACACTTAATAGAAATGGCTACTTCACTTGCAAGCGCGATTGACGCAAAAGACCCTTATACCAAGGACCATTCATCTTCTGTTTCGCGCTATTCGGAAGCTCTGGCGCGCGCTATTAATCTTCCTGAGGATGAAGTTCATCGTATCACGCTCGGGGCGCTTTTGCACGACGTCGGGAAAATCGGTATCCCCGAACACGTTTTAAGAAAACCTGCCAATCTTCTGGATGAGGAATGGGAGATTATGAAACAACACCCCGTAATCGGAGCGGAAAAAGTGTTAGAACCAAACGAAGCGCTTCGCGATCTTATTCCTATGGTAAAATATCACCACGAAAATATTGACGGAACAGGTTATCCCGATAAATTGAAAGGTGAAGAAATTCCGCTTTCCGCAAGAATTGTTTCTGTTGCGGACGCTTTCCATGCACTGATAAGCGACCGCCCTTACCGCAAAGGTCTTGATGTTGAAAAAGCCTGCGAAATTCTGAAAATGGGCTCCGGAACCAAGTGGGACAGTGACTTGGTAAGGCATTTCATAAATATTGCACCCTCACTTTCAACCGCAGTATAGCCTAAATTGCCCCCCTTGCATGTTTTGCCGAATTGTTGTATACTCAAATGGTTAATAAACTCATGTTTATTAATGCAGATACTAAACTAGGAGAAAAACCATGTACCAAGATGAACAACTTGTTTGTGAGGATTGCGGTTCAGAATTCACTTTTACAACAGGTGAACAGGAATTCTACGCAGAAAAAGGTTTAACAAACAAGCCCAAAAGATGTCCCGTTTGCAGAAAAAACCGCAGACAAACCACCCGGAGACCAAAAAAATTGTATGATGCTGTCTGTTCAAAGTGCGGAGTGCAAACTCAGGTGCCTTTTAAACCGATGCCGGGCAAAGACGTTTACTGTAGAGACTGTTTTACAAAAGACGCAGAGTAAAATTAAATATAATTTTTTCTAAAAAACGGCTTCGGCCGTTTTTTTTGTTAGAGGGATAGCTAAATTAGTAAATAGTAAACAGGAAAGAGGGAACAGCAAAGGATTGCCACAGCCCGCATTAACCATCCCGTCACCCTGAACTTGTTTCAGGGTCTATCAGTTTAATTGAAATGAATAGATTCCGGGTCAGCGGATTTTCGGTAGGGCGAAGCCCGTTAGTTGTTGGGAAACCACGCTTTCCCAACAACCCGAATAATCCAAGACAAGCCCGGAATGACAGGGGCGGTCATTCAGCATGACAGGGTGGGAAAATTACCCTCCCCTTGAGGGAGGGTCGAAATCTTTGCGGCAACAGGCGCGAGCGAAGCGAACGCATTTGCCGCAGATTTCGGGGTGGGGTATAGAGGGCTGTTGGTCTGACTTTACCATTGGCCAGATCCTGAAACAGCGGATTTCGGCGGGGCTGAAAGCCCCATGTGAGGCCGGACGTTACTCCGGCCGAACGCCGATAATCCAAGACAAGTTCAGGATGACGTTGATGGAGAAGGTGGCTAAGTGATTATGGAAGAGAGTTGAAGGGTTGAATAAATTTCAGGTAGAACCCGGTGTTTTGGGTGCCACTCTGACCCGTCAAACTACGGCTCGCATAGCTCGCCTTGTTTGTCGTGCAGGCTCAGCCTGCCCCTCTCCATACGGGAGAGGGCGCAAACACTTAGCGAAACCAAAGGTTGAGTTTAGTGTTTGGGGTGAGGGGGCAGTTAAG
>JAISCP010000044.1 GCA_031265495.1 Heliobacteriaceae bacterium
GGGTTTATGGGAACGTTTTCCAAAGGTGATTTCTTAGGCTCTGTTCTTGCTTACGGCGGCGGTTACAATAACGAAATGTCAGTAGCAGGCAACACTGAAAACACAGGTAACTGGTTTGCCGGAACAGCAGTTAAGGGCGCATATAACTTCCATCCGTTCAGAAACTTCATTGTTCAGCCTAACTTACTTGCGAGTTACAATATCTTCGGCAAACAGAACTGGTATTCTAACTACGGAGCGCTCTCAATGAATTCAGGCTTGCTAAACGGCATAAACGTAGCTCCGGGTTTAAACCTTATTTACGGCAGAGAGAGTTGGAGTGTATATTTGACAGCGTTGTATATGTATAACATAAATGACAGCGTTGGAGGCCATGCGGGCTCAGTTAATCTTCCGGGTTTAAGTATGCGTCACGGATATTTGGAGTACGGAGTAGGAGCGACGAAAACCTGGCAGGACAGATTATCTTCTTATGTGCAGTTTGTAATTCGCAACGGCGGCAGAACCGGCGTCGGCTTTCAGCTGGGGCTGACTTGGAAGTTCTAATCTAAGGGGTTAGTGGCTGGAAACCGGCATGTCATTGCGAGGAGGGCGTCAGCCCGACGCGGCAATCCAGTCAAAAACACTGAATTAATGGATTGCTTCGTCGCAAGCTCCTCGCAATGACGTTATCAATAAAACCCTCCGTTAGAGACTAGGGGGTTAGAGATTAGGCAGTGTAGACATTCAATATAAAAACATCACGCTGAATGACCGTCCCGTCATGCTGAACTTTAAGATTGCGTATAGCAGCTTGGGAAGGCAATGCTAATAATAAAAATGGAATTGCGTTTCCATTTTTATTATTAATTTTGGAATTTAATTTCGTCTAAATTCACTGCGCACAAAATCTTTCAACAGTTTCCCTAAGACTTTGAGGCATATATCCTGATAAAATTTCTAATCGGGCTTTGCTAAATTCTTCTTTTGATATTGCATTTTTATTGTATTCATATATGTATTGTTTTTTATCTCCGTCAAAGAATTTACGGTAAGTATCCTTACCCGAAAACGGTTGAAACATTTCAAATTCAACAAAACCATTTTTCAGCTTATCCTTACGACATTCATATGAATGATCTAGGCTAAACGGAGTATCTAATCGATAAGTTTCTTCTTTATTAGCATATTTATATACACTAAGTTTACATCCGTTAGATGTTTTTTTAGTTAAATGCCTGCTGCCGTTGTCGTCTATTGACTCCAATGTTGTAGTCGTGTTTGACATTTTATGGCTGAATTGTCTTATAAATTTTGATTTCAAACGATTGTAAGATTTTGGCAGCAGTTTGTCTAAAGTTTGTTTTCTGATATTTTCAAACTCTGTATATTCCATTTTCTCTTCAGGAAGAAGAGATAATCCGTTACTTTTTATTTCAAAAGGTCTTTTTTCGCATACTTTTCTTGCACCAAAGGCATTTACCACTTTGACTTCATATGCTGTCATAGTGTCATAATTATAGATATATTCCGTGCGCATTCTTGTTGCGGCTTCATAAAAAGATTGATATACAGGGTTTTCTTCTTTATTGAATATTTCAGTCCGTGTAATAGGAGCATTTTCTCTTTTTCCATATCTTATATATTCTTGTGTATGTTTGTGTATCTTTATTGTATTACCATTTTCAAGCCGGCGTTCGTAAGTATAAATATTCCCGTAAGCATCTTTCATTTTTGTAAATTTTTTTCCTGTTTTGTTACACTGCAAAGTATAACCGTTTTCTATTTCGGTCTTTGTATAGTTATAGTTTGGAATATTTTCAGTACTGTTTTTGTTTTCCTCTATGACTTTAGCTGCCTTTCTCCACCAATTATTTTTATGGCCTATAATCCCGATAGCAATAGTTCCGGCTAAAATAGCGGCGCCTATCATATATTTTTCCGGATTACTCAAAAAAGCCGGTTTTTGACCGCAGTTTTGTTTCTCCTGAGGCGGATTTTGCAATATTTGGAACTGAGTTGGCATTTTAAAATTACCTACTTTGTCAGTTAACATTATCGTTTACTCCTGTAATACACATATTATAATAAAACCAAAGAGCCAAAAAAATTGCCGGTAATCAAAAAAACATCTTTACAGTTCGTAATAAATTACTTTCCCGGATTCCGATAATGTCCGAAACACACGGCACGCAACGGTATTTCCCCATAAGTGAGGTTACGGCATGATAAATTCTTCTCCTTCAATCAGGGCGATTAATTCTGCAAACGCATACATATTTGCCCTGCTGCCTCTTGCCTCTCTTATGACAACTAATAATTTTTCGTCAGTTAACTTTTGCAGTATAGAGCTTGCTGTATTCTTGTTGGTTATACCGGTATATTCAGAGAAAACAGTTGTCGTAATAATTGGTTTAGCGAACAGTGTATCAATAATTTTGTTAGCATGCGGAGACCTTGTTATTTCAGGCACAACAGATTTCATCTCATCGTACAGCCTCATAATCTCTTTTATTTTAACAGTATTAGTTTTTGACTGTTCAATGACAGCCGTTAAGAAAAACTCAATCCAGCTTTGCCAGTCGTTGTCTTTGGTTATGCCGTTTAATTTTGCATAATATTCATCTCTGTGCGCCTCAAAATATTCACTCAAATAGAAAATAGGCTCCGTCAGATATTCTTTTGCATATAAGAATATTGGTATAAGAATTCTTCCAAGTCTGCCGTTACTGTCTAAGAACGGGTGAATAATCTCAAACTGTGCGTGTATAAGCCCGAGTTGTATAAGAATATCAGCATAATCAGCATTAACAAATTTTTCCCAATCGTCCAGACAGTCCGGGATTTCATTAGGAGCAGGCGGCACAAAAGAAGCTGCTTCAAGGGTAGAACCCGGAGGTCCAATCCAATTCTGTATCTTACGAAATTCACCCCGTGCTTTGTTTGCTCCTCTTACGCCGTCTAAAAGCGCCGCGTGAATCTCTTTTATCATATTCAGATGGATAAAAGGCCTGTCATTTAATAAAGTAACAGCATGTTCCATCGCACTGCGGTAATTAATAATTTCTTGAATATCATGCTTTTTCTCGCCTGAATAATTTTGTCCGGCTTCATATTTTAAAACCTCTGTTAAAGTAGCCTGCGTACCTTCTATCATTGAAGACATTGTAGATTCTTTTGCGGTCATTGGGGCAAGCAGTATGCGGGGCTCAACAAGATGGCTCAATGCTCCGTTATAATTTGATAACGCGGAGTTCGATTTACTTATTAACGGAATTAACCGTAATAAATCCAGGTTAACATTATTTAATTTTATGAGTTTGTGCGAATTCATGCTTATTATTATATATTAAAAATAATTTGTGGTCAATATTTTGCCGTTTTTTGCGCACAAATTATTTTGTATACATTGTATTGTACACAAACGAAAAATAGAATATAAAAAATAGCTGACTTTTCCTGTTGATTAAATCAATAAAACCCTCTATTAGAGACCGGGGGTTAGGGGCTGGAAATCGATATTTTCAACGCTATTTACTAAGCACTATTTACTAATTTTATCACTTATTCACTAAATGTTATTTCGTCATTATCAACCCCGATTGTAATCCTGCCGCCTTTTAATGATTTTCGGGACAAAAGCATTTTTGATAACGGGTTCTCCACAAGCTGCCGGATAACACGCTTGAGAGGACGCGCGCCGTAAATCGGGTTAAAGCCGCGTGCCGCAAGAAATTCTCTTGCTTCATCAGTTATCTCAAGGTCAATCTCCTGTTCTTTAAGCAATTCGCGCAGGTAATCCGTTTGAATATCCGCAATTTTCGACAACTCAGGCAAAGTAAGCGCTTTAAAAAATATTGTTTCATCAATCCTGTTTAAGAATTCCGGCTTAAAAAAGCTGCGCAGTACAGCAAGGACTTCTTCTTTTGTTTTGTCAAAATCAGCAGGCGAAAGCATTGCATTCAAAGTGTTTTCAAGGATTATGTCGCTGCCGGTGTTGCTGGTCATGATTATAAGCGTATTCTTGAAATCAACGGTACGTCCTTTGCTGTCAGTCAAGCGTCCGTCGTCAAAGATTTGAAGCATAATATTAAACACATCAGGATGTGCTTTTTCGATTTCGTCAAAAAGCACTACCGAATACGGTTTACGCCGAACCGCCTCTGTCAGCTGTCCGCCCTCCTCGTAGCCCACGTAACCCGGAGGAGCGCCCACAAGCCGCGCTGCGTTGTGTTTTTCCATATATTCGCTCATATCAATACGTATGAGCGCGTCCTCATCGTTGAACATAAATTCTGCAAGCGCTTTTGCCAGTTCGGTTTTGCCAACGCCTGTGGGGCCGAGAAATAAAAAAGTTCCAATCGGGCGTTTCGGGTCTTTTAAGCCCGAACGCGCACGGCGAATAGCGTCTGACACGGTTTCAACAGCTTCATTCTGTCCTATCAGGCGCTTATGCAGAATATTTTCCATATCAATAAGTTTTTGTTTTTCACTTTCAACGAGTTTCGTTACGGGAATGCCTGTCCACTTGCTGACAACATTGGCAATATCTTCATCATCAATTTCTTCTTTGAGAAGTTTGGCCGGAACTTTTTCCTTGTTTTCAATCGCTTTTAATTGTTTTTCAAGCTCCAGAAGCCTGCCGTATTTAAGCTCGGCGGCAGTCTGAAGGTCAGTGCTGCGTTCGGCTTCTTCTATTTGGTTTTTTACTTTTTCAATTTCTTCTTTAATTCCTGTTTCACCGGTAAGAGAAGCTTTTTCGCTTTCCCATTGCGCGCGGAGTTTAGAGCTTTTTTTCTCTAAATCGTCAATTTGGGCGGAAATTCCCGCAATTTTCAAACGGGCTTCCTCGTCGGTTTCTTTTTTTAAAGCTTCGCGTTCAATTTCAAGCTGAACTTTTTGTCTGAGCATTGCGTCTATTTCCGCCGGCATGGAGTCGATTTCAATACGCAGGGAGGAGGCTGCTTCGTCAATTAAATCTATTGCTTTATCAGGCAGAAACCGGTCGGTTATATATCTGTCGGAAAGTTTTGCAGCCTGAATAAGCGCGCTGTCAAGAATTCTGACCCCGTGATGAACCTCGTATTTGTCTTTCAAACCGCGCAGGATACTGATTGTATCTTCAACGCTCGGCTCATCGACCAATACGGGCTGAAAGCGGCGTTCCAGCGCAGGGTCTTTCTCAATGTATTTACGGTATTCGTTAATAGTGGTAGCGCCGATTGTGCGCAAAACCCCGCGTGCAAGCATTGGTTTAAGAAGGTTTCCCGCGTCCATAGAGCCTTCCGTTGCACCGGCTCCTACAACCGTGTGAAGTTCATCAATAAACATGACGATTTCACCGTTGGAATCTTCAACTTCTTTCAGTACAGCTTTCAGGCGCTCTTCAAATTCCCCGCGAAACTTCGCGCCTGCAACAAGCGCACCCAAATCAAGTGAAATAAGCTTAACTTCTTTCAAGCTTTCGGGAACATCCCCGCGCACAATTCTTTGGGCAAGCCCTTCCGCTATTGCTGTTTTGCCAACGCCCGGCTCCCCGATAAGAACGGGGTTGTTTTTTGTCCGCCGGTTCAAAACCTGAATAATCCGGCGGATTTCTTCATCACGTCCGATTACGGGGTCGAGTTTACCTTTGCGCGCAAGCTCGGTTAAGTCAGCCGAATATTTTTCCAGCGCTTTCATATTTTCTTCTGCGTTTTTATTGTCCACTTTTTTGTTACCTCTTATTTTCTTCATTGCGCTCAAAACTGCGTTTGTATCAGCTCTGAATTCCTTTAAAATCAATTGAATATTACTGTTTTCAAGTTTGGTCATAGCAAGCAAAACCGCTTCAATCCCTATAAAATCGTCTTTCAATTCAACCGCCTGATTTTCGGCCAAGTCCAGCAATTGCACAGTCCGGTCAGACAAAAACAACTGCGGCGCCGGCGGACCGGAAATAGTCGGAAACGCTCCGATTGCGCAGATAATCTTGTTGATAAAATTCTGATTAAGCAGGTTCAGCTCACTCAGGTAATCCTTAATAATCCCGTTATCCTTAACCATTGCCAGCATAATATGTTCCGGCTGAAGTTCGGAATTTTTACGGGAATTCATCTGCGCCGCAGCAGCGGAAAGAATTTCCCGAGAATAGTTTGTAAATCTTTCAAAATTAATCATATTCTTATTGTAACGCTAACTTTCCAAAAGTCATAAAATTTTAATTATAAATTAATAATTAGTAAATAGGGGTTAGTAAATAGTGAATAGTTTTTAGTAAATAGGGAATAGGGAATAGGAAAGAGGTAACAGCAAAGGATCGTCATTGCGAGGAGCTTGCATGGCAAGCGACGAAGCAATCTAGTCAAAAATGTTGAATTTACTGGATTGCCGCGTCGGGCTGACGCCCTCCTCGCAATGACGCCTTCGGGGAGAAGGTGAATAGGAAATTAAGAGGTATAGAGGGCTGGAGGGATGGCTTTTTAGTTGAATAGTTGAAGGGTTGAACGGTTGAATCCCTTCTCCCTTGAGAGTGTCAATTTTTCATTGATATGTCATTGCGAGCGCAGTACTGTGCCGAACAAAACGATTAATTATCGTTTTGTGAGAGGAAAATCCAGTCAAAAACATTGAATTTACTGGATTGCTTCGTCCTCATTACATTCGTCCTCGCAATGACGAATAAATGAGAAGTTAACACTGCCTTCTCCCTTTGGGAGAAGGTGCCCGGAGGGCGGATGAGGGTTTTATTGATTTTTAAGTCCCTATCTCCTGCAAAATCCCCGTTGAGTTGAACTTCCTTGAAGAATGCGTGTTGATATATTCTTTTAAAAGTTCAAAACATACACAGCAGACCTTTTCCGTTGCTTTTTCATCGTACTCCGAAACGTAGTCAAAATCAAATTGCAGCATTGCCGACAGAAAATCCCGTAATTTATAGTGCAAAATTGCCGGCAGTTTAAAAGTTTCGTTGCATTCTTTGCAAATAATCCCGCCCATTTGCGGCGAAAAATACATGTTTTCTTCATTCACCGGTTCAGAACAGCACAAGCAGCTCTCCAGCTCAATCCCAAAACCGGAAATCTGCATCATCTTTAGCTGAAACTTAATAACCGCAATTAAAACGGCAATCTTGTCCTGTGCGCCGGAAATCCGTTCAAGCGCCTTATACAGCAGGCTGTAAATCTCGCCCGAACACGGGTCGCCTTCCAGTCCGAAATTGTTAACCACTTCGGACACATACATTGAATAAAATATCTTGTCCATACATGTACGGGTTTTGCTGAATGTGTTAAGCGCCTGCGCCTCGCAAATCGTATCCAAATTCCTGCCTTTATAAAGCATTAATTTGTTTGCCACAAGTAAGTCCATGCGCGCTCCGAGTTTGCTCTTGGGTTTTTTAACCCCTTTGGCAACCCCTTTTATAAGCCCTTTTTCCTTTGAGTACATCACCACAATTTTGTCAGATTCGCTCAGACTGTAAGACTTTAGATTTATTGCATCCGTTACAAAATTATTCAAGACTGTCCTCCGAAGGTTCCGTGATAAACGCCGCGCAACATCTGCTGAAGCTCGTTTTTATTATCAGAATACTCCGCAGCCGTTTCCGCAGTAATAAGCCCGGCGTCGTACAAACGGTACAGAGACGCATTCATGGTAATCATGTTGTTGAAAGAACCCTTTTGAACTAACCCGTAAATATCAGATAAATTATCTTTTTCAATAAAATCTTTTACCGTAGGAGTTACGACGAGCACCTCGCATGCCGGATAGCGACCGGAGCCGTTTGCCAGCGGAACGAGCTTCTGTGAAATAGTGCCGCGCAAAACCTGCGCTACCTGATTTCTCATAAAAGCGCGGTCAGCAGGGGCAAACATATTTACAATCCTGTTTACTGTCTGCACAGCATCATTTGTGTGAACGGTTGCAAAGACAAGATGTCCTGTTTCAGCTGCTTTCAAAGCGCTTACAGCCGTTTCCGTATCGCGGATTTCTCCGATAAATATAACATCCGGGTCTTGCCTCAAAGCATACTTAATGCCTTCGGGAAAACCTGCCGTATCAAGCAAAACCTGTCTTTGCGAAACAACGGATTTTTTGCTGGTGAAAATAAATTCCACAGGGTCTTCAATCGTAATAATATGTTTATTGTAATTAATATTAACAGAGTCGATTAAAGATGCAATCGTAGTAGACTTGCCGCTTCCGGTAGGTCCGGTGACAACCACCAGCCCGTTATTCAAATTTGAAAACTGCTCAACCGCTTCCGGTAAATTTAATTCGGAAATCTTTTTAATATTGTAAGGTATTGTTCTTATAACGAGAGCGTTTTTGCCCATCTGCCTGCTCAGATTAACTCTGAAGCGGGATACTCCGGCAACCTCATAGGCAAAATCCAAATCGGAATAATCTTTTCCGCAAAAACGTTCCGGCATCAATGCCTCGCACACAGAGGCTATATCCTGTTCGCTAAGAGCGGGGGTGTCTATTTTGAGTATTTTACCGTTAACTCTTATCGCGGGATGTTCCCCAACGCGCAGGTGAATATCCGAAGCGCCGGAGCCCACCGCTTTTTTTAGAAACTCTGTTATATTGAAATTTTCCATAACTCTCTCCCGTCAAAATTATAACATTTAAAGAGGTTTACCGGCAAATGTTACAAAGATGTAACAAAAAGTCAATTCTTAATTCGAAAAATACTTTATATATATGTAAGGGAAATATAAGCTTACGGATAAGGATATAAAACAGTTCTTCAAATTATAAGGACAGTTAAAAGAAAAGATTTTTTATACTCTCTCTCTTAATATCCTCGTGTTTATTTAATGTTGCCAATCAAACGGCAACTTTTTTTTGCCTGGACCTGTACACGTGCGAGGAGGGCGTCAGCCCGACGCGGCAATCCGGTAAATTCAACGGTTTTGACTGGATTGCTTCGTCGCTTGCTGTGCAAGCTCCTCGCAATGACGGGACGGTTATAGTGTGATTTGTCATGCGCAGATGCTGAAACAGCGGATTTCGGCGGGGCTGAAAGCCCCATGTGAGGCCGGACGTTACTCCGGCCGAACGCCGATAATCCAAGACAAGTTCAGCATGACAGGGTGGTTAAGGTGGGCTATGGCAATCCTTTGCTGTTCCCTGTTTCCTATCTACTAATTTAGCCATACCTCAATCCCTCCGGCCCTCTATACCCCACCCCGAAATTTGCCAAAGCAAATTTCGACCCTCCCTCAAGGGGAGGGTAGCTCAGCCTTTCAACCGTTCAACCTTTCAACTATTCAACCCTAATCACATATTGACATATAAATGACGTTTCACTATAATGGTTGTAACAACATTTTGTACTATACAACCAAGAGAGGGGGAGGAGCGCTTTAATGAAAAGCTTAACCGAAAATCTTTCCGAAATGCTAAAAGAACAGTTTATAATCCCGCATATCTCACTGACAGCATTCAAGTTCCGCACCAAAGCAACATCATATATTAAATCATTAAAGCTGGATTTAACAATTGACCAGTTGATTATATTAAGAATACTTTCGTTTACGCCGTCCATATCCCAGAATGAACTGGCTGAAATTCTGAGCAAAGATAAATCCAATCTGAGCAGAATGATGGATTCATTGGAGAAAAAAGGTTATATTCTGAGAGAAGCCGGGCTTAAATCCAAAAGAGTTGTGAAAAAGAATACTATAACCGCTGAAGGTGAAAAAACAGTCAAAAAACTTATGAATATTGCGCAAACTTTGCACAGCCGCGCATTGAAAGGGATTTCCCAACAGGAATTGAGCACGTTAAAGGAACTTTTACAAAAGATTAGAGATAACCTGAACAGCGAGGGTATTACATGAGAAAGTTGATATTTATTATTTTGACGCTGATATTGTTTGCAAATACGCCGGCTTTTTCATTCAGGCAGCAAGACCCTTTGGATTTGAACGAAAAAACAGGATATATAAATACGGATTTTATAGCCGGGTTTGATGATCCTCACCTTATGTATTATATACGCGAAGGGATAAAGAACAATCATGATGTCAGAAAGGTGTCGTGGCAGGTTGAGGAGTACCGGCAGAACGTGAGGCTTTCGCTCGGTAAAGAACTGCCCGCCGTAAGTATCGGCGCTGATTATACGGGAATACATTTCCCGAAAATAGGCGGGCTGGATTTGAGTAACAACGGTTTTGTCATGCCGCTTATTGCAAGTTATGAACCGGATTTTCTCCTGAAAAACCGCGACAAAACAAAAAGCGCAAAAAAATATTACGAATCTTCAAAGTTTGAGGAAAAAGCAGTGTATATTTCATTAGCAAGTGATATCGGCTCGCTGTATATAAATATTTTGCAGTATGACGCTCTTATTAACAGTCAGGAGGAAATAGTTAAGATTAAAGAAGAACAGCTCAAACGGGAGCGGAAAAAATTTGATTACGGCGTTGTCGATAATGCCGGCTTGAATTCCGCAAAAAAAGATTTTGAAACAGCAAAAAATAATCTTGACAACTTGTGCAAATCACGCGAAACAGCGATTAACAATTTTCGGGTTTTGACCGGCGTCACGGAAGATGATATTACCCGCTCAAATTTTGCGGATTTTGATTATAATAAGCAAATTCCGTCTGCTGTTTCATCGGACGTAATTTTTTCACGGCCTGATGTGCTGGCTTCCGAAGCAAATCTTGAAAAGGCAAAAATTGATGTGCGGATTGCAAGAAAAGATTTTTTGCCTTCATTTAATATAACGGGCGTCATGACTTTTAACACGCTTCTGCCCGGAAATTTTTTCAACTGGGATTCGACGCTGGCGCTGATTTTGGCGGGCGCAACACAGGATATTTTCAGGGGCGGGCAAAAAGTTGCCAATTTGAAAATTAACAAAGCGCGCTATGAACAAATGTTTGAAAGTTATAAACAGACTGATTTAACCGCACTTCAAGAGGTTAACGATGCGCTTTGCATTATCAAATTTGATACGCAGACCGATAACAATACAATTGAAAAATTGAAATTACAAAAAAAAGATTTTGAGGATTATTCAAAGAAATATAAACAGGGAGTAGTCTCCTATCCTGATTTTCTCGGTTCAAAAGAACAGCTGCTGAATATGAACCAGAGTCAGGTTCAGACTAAAACAGTGCGTCTTGTGAATTATTTTACTTTATATAAAGCGCTCGGAGGGCAATTATGAGGAAGAAAGTTTTACCGGTATTGCTGATAGTAATTATATTCGCATCGGTATTTTATGTTGTGTACAAAAAAGAGAAACGCTCTGATGAACTGACTTTGTTCGGCAATGTGGAAATCCGGCAGGTGGATTTAAGTTTTCAGGTCAGCGGGAAAATTACAAAAATGTTTAAGGAAGAAGGGGACGCTGTTAAAAAAGGCGAGCTTGCGGCAATTATAGACGACAGGGATTATAAGGCGAATTACGAAAAAAGCATTGCCGAAACAGCAAGAACTCAGGCGTTGAGCCGGAATGCACAAATGATTTATGACAGACAAATTCCCCTTTGTCCGGATAACACTATTTCAAAGCAGGACTGCGATACAATTACCAACCAAAAAAATGAAGCGAAAGCGGCTTATGACTCAGCGTCCGCTGCAATGAGTTATGCGAAAAACCAGTATGATTATTCCAGAATTTATGCACCCGCTGACGGAATAATTACCACCCGCGTTCAGGAGCCGGGCGCAACGGTTAATCCCGGACAGCCGGTCTATACGCTTTCAAAAAATAAGCCGATTTGGATAAGAACTTATGTTTCGGAAACTGATTTGGGTAATATTAAATACGGAATGAAAGCAAGGGTTTTAACGGACAGCGTAAGCCCAAAAACAGGCAAAAAGCGTGAATATACAGGCTGGGTAGGATATATTTCACCGGTTGCGGAGTTCACGCCCAAAACCGTTCAGACAGAAGAATTGAGAACGGATTTGGTTTACCGGATAAGAGTTTATGTTTATGAGTTGGATGAATTCCTGCGGCAGGGAATGCCTACAACAGTGAAAATTAACCTGCATGAGACACAGGTCAGGGAAGATGTTCCGAATAATGATGATTAGAATGTAGTAAAAAGTGAATACGGTAGAAATAAAAAATTTAACTAAAATATTTGATGATGTACCGGCGGTTGATAATTTATCCTTAAATATTAAAAAAGGTGAAATTACAGGGTTAATCGGGGCGGACGGCGCGGGCAAAACTACGCTTATGCGGTTAATTACAGGGTTAATGATTGCGGACAGCGGCGAAATTTCAACTCTCGGGCTTAATCCGGCGGCTGATAAAGCGAAACTTAACCCAAAAATCGGCTACATGCCGCAGAAATTCGGGCTTTATGAGGATTTGACCGTAATTGAAAATCTCAATTTTTATGCGGATTTAAAAAACACGGCGCATGATTTTAAAAAAATGCTGGAATTTACTGATTTGGATAAGTTTCAACACAGACTTGCGGGTAAACTGTCAGGAGGGATGAAGCAAAAACTGGGTTTGGCTTGTGCGCTTTTGGGGACGCCGGATTTTCTGGTTTTGGACGAACCGTCCGTAGGGGTTGACCCGATTTCGCGGCGGGAACTGATGAAGCTGGTGAAAGAATACCTGAATGAGGGAATGAGTGTATTGTGGTCTACGGCTTATCTGGATGAAGCGCACTCGTTTGATACAGCGGTTGTTCTGGACAGGGGAAAAGTGATTTTTGAAGGCAGACCGTTTAGTCTGGGCGCAACATCAAAGGCATTTGAAGCTGAAATTATTAAATTAATGGGCGGATATAAAAAAGAAGAGTCTTTGATTGCAAAAAGCGTTACGGTTCAGGATTACGGACTTGAATTTACGGTTGAAGCCTGCAATCTGGTAAAAAAATACGGTGACTTTTACGCAGTTAAGGATAACACTTTTTGTATAAAGAAAGGGGAAATTTTCGGGCTTTTGGGGCCTAACGGCGCGGGCAAATCCACTTCTTTTAAGATGATGTGCGGACTCAGCGCTCCGACTCAGGGTACTGCGCGGATTATGGGAACCGACATTCTCGCGCAGCCGTCAAAAGCACGCTCGCATCTGGGTTACATGGCGCAGAAATTCTCGCTGTATGAAAAGCTAACCGTCGGGCAGAACCTTGAATTTTTCGCGGGGGTTTACGGGCTTGCCGGCAAGGCGAAAGAAGAAAGAATTAACGGGAGTATTCAGGTGTTCGGGCTTGAAGAATATGTTGACCGGAAATCAGGCGAACTGCCTCTGGGATATAAACAGCGGCTTTCGCTGGCATGCGCGTTAATTCATAATCCGCCAGTTTTGTTTTTGGACGAGCCGACATCAGGGGTTGACGTTCTGACACGCATGGATTTCTGGAACCATATAACTTCGCTTGCGGCAAAGGGAGTGACAATTCTTATCACAACACACTTTATGGATGAAGCGGAATTCTGTGACAGAATCAGCTTGTTCTATCGCGGGGAGGCGATTGCCGTCGGAACGCCGGATGAGCTGAAACGTAAAGCACATGCCGATACAATGGAAGAAACTTTTGTTAATTTGATACGAAGTCAAAGTAAATAAGGAATAAAAATGCAAATATCAAATATAAAAATTATAAAAGCGCTTGTAAAAAAAGAGTTCTATCAGATTATACGCGACCCCAGCAGTATTCTAATTGCTTTCGTAATACCGCTTTTGCTTTTGGTAATTTATCGTTTCGGAATTAACCTTGATACCGTGAAGGTTACGATGGGGATTAAGAACGATGACCCGGCAGCGGAAATTCAAACCTTAGTGAAATCTTTCGGACACAGCGAATATATTAAGTCTTTTGTTTATGAGGACAAAGATTTAATGTACGAAGATTTAGTGCGCTCAAAACTGCGCGGCATGGTTATAATCCCGAATAATTTTTCCGTTGGGCTTTCACGCTCACAGCCCGCTGATTTGCTGGTTATTACAGACGGCAGCGAAACAAATCTGGCAAATTATGCGCAGAGTTACCCGCAGTTCATTGCAAATCAGTGGCTGGCTTCAAGCAAATATAAATATGACTTAAAACCTCCGCTTATAACGCCTGAATTACGATACTGGTACAATCAGGACATAAACAGCCATTACTTTATTATGCCCGGCTCAATTGCCATTACGACAACGCTGATAGGAATACTCCTTACGGCTCTTGTTATAGCGCGCGAATGGGAAAGAGGAACAATGGAAGCCCTTTTAAGCACAAGGGTTAAAAGAATTCATATAGTTACGGGCAAATATATTCCGTATTTTATTTTGGGAATGCTTTCAATGATATTTAGTCTTTTTGTATGTATTGCCGTGTTCAAAATTCCGTTTAACGGCAGTCTGGCGGCAGTATTGGCAGTGGGTTCGCTGTTCCTGTTTACGTGTATAGGGGTGGGGCTTTTAATTTCCACAAACCTTAAAGACCAGTTTCTTGCAAGCCAGACGGCTCTGGCTGTCGGGTTTATGCCTGCGCTTATGCTTTCGGGGCTGATGTTTCCCATAAACTCCATGCCGCTCGGGTTTCAATGGTTTACGCATATAATTCCCACAAGGTATTTTGTGCAGTTCATTTTAAGCGAGTTTCTCGCCGGAACCGTTTGGGAAATAGTTTATGTTAATTCGGTGTTTCTGCTGGTTTTCGGCGGGCTGCTGTTTATGACTGTTTACAAAAAAACAGGATTAAGACTGGAGGATAAATGTTAAACAGGATTGCGGCTCTGATAAAAAAGGAATTTCTGGCTATCTGGAAAGACCCGAGAAGCAGAATGATTATTATTGTTCCTCCGATTTTGCAGCTGCTTATTTTTGCCAATGCTCTTACAATGGAGATGAAGAACATCGACATGGTTGTTTTGGACAGAAGCGGCACTGTGGAATCCAGAGAGTTGATTTCGGAATTTGATAATTCGCGCTGGTTCAGAAAGATATTTTATGCGCACAACGAGCAGGATGTGCGGCATTATATAGAAACCCAGAAAGTTCAGCTTGCACTGGAAATAAATAATGACTTTGCAAGCGGGATTAAGCGCGGGAAACCTGTCAGCGTCCAATTAATAGTGGACGGACGCCAGACAAATGCCGCAGGGATTATAGGAGGGTATGCCTCGCAGGTTGTATCTGCATACAGCAGTGAAATATCCCCGGCCAAAGGCGCTTCAATAAATTTCGTTGTAAGGAACTGGTTTAACCCTAATCTTGAATACAGATGGTACCTTTTGTGTTCGACAATAGCCATTCTGGCGCTTGTCACAACTCTTATGCTTACCGCGCTTTCGATTGCCAGAGAACGGGAGCTCGGAACTTTCGACCAGCTTATCGTAAGCCCGCTGACGCCGTTTGAAATCCTTGCGGGAAAAACCGTGCCGCCTTTGATAATATCTGTTTTGCTTACATTATTTATGATTTTGATGTCTATAATATTTTTCAAACTGCCGTTTAAAGGTTCAATTTTCTGGCTTCTGATTTCTACGGTAATTGCTCTGTTTTCTATTGTGGGTGTAGGATTGTTCATTTCGTCATTGTGCAAAACCCAGCAGCAGGCGATTTTAGGAGCTTTTACATTCCAAATGCCGGCAGTATTGCTTTCGGGGTTTATTTCACCTGTGGAAGATATGCCCGCACTTGTTCAGTATCTTACTTATGCGAACCCGGTGAAGTTCTTTATGATAATTACTAAAGGAATAATTTTCAAGGGAATGCAGCCTGCGGATATAATCTCTAATCTTATTGCGCTGCTGCTGATTGCTTTTATAACTTTGAGCGCTGCAGGCTGGATGTTTAAGCGCAAACTTGATTAGTGAATAGGAAAGAGTAAACAGGCAAGAGGGAACAGTAAAGGGTTTACCCTCCTCTTGAGGAGAGTGTCAATTTTTCATTGATATGTCATTGCGAGCGCAGCGAAGCAATCCAGTCAAAACCGTTGAATTTACTGGATTGCTTCGTCGCTTGCTGTGCAAGCTTCTCGCAATGACGCGGCGGGAGAAGGTGGTACGCCGGATGAGGGTTTTATTGAAGTTAGCTCATAGAGAAATTTTTATGATATTATAAATTTACGGGCGAGTGGCGCAGTTGGTAGCGTACTTGATCGACATTCAAGAGGTCGCGGGTTCAAGTCCCGCTTCGCCCAGTTTTTCTTTTGGAAAAAGTAACCAAAAAGAAAATCAACACAAGAGTGATTGGTAAAAAGTACAGACCTCTGTAAGCGAATTGTGCTGTGCGGACTGCATCCGCCGGATTAAATAAACGGAACTTCACAGAAGCCTCTTTTTATTGTCCATGAAAATATTACCGTGAAAACACTGACTTGCGGTTTTTGGGGAATATGAAATAATGTACAAGTATACTTACTTAATCAAAAGGAAAATTTATGAAACAAATTCACGTAAATGCTTATACAAAATCTGATGGTACACAAGTTAAAGAACACTGGCGCGGTGGAGAGTCAAAAGGCACTGTAGCTGACCCAGGAGATGATATTATTACTAAGATCTTAGAAAAAATTTTGCCCAATGGAGGTCGTATGGAAGACGGTATAGATACAAAGCCCTCTAAGCTGGATACTTCAATTTCAAATGGTTTTGAAAGTCCCAGCATTGTATTAGAAGGCGGAGTTGAAATTGATGTTGACTTAGGCGGCATTGACTGGGGCAATATCGGAGAAGCAATAGTGGGAGTTGCAATATGTGCAGCGTATGTTGCAATTAAGGCTGCACCATTTGTTCTTAAGGCGATGCAGGCTGTACAAAAAGCTGATACTGTTGCACTATCAAAAATCAAACCGCAAATTAATAACTCTATCCAATCTTTACACCAAATTCAAAACCAAGCGAAAGCCAATTTGGACAACACACTGAAAAGTTTAGCCAATGCAAAGGGTCAAGAATATTCGCAAATTTACAAATCATATACTAATCAAAAAAAATCGTATGAAAAAGCTGATCGCTTAATTCAGTTAATGGAATATGCAACAGAAAATAATGATTACCAAATGGTGATTAATGAGTTAAAGAATTATCAATCGAACTTTGAACAAGTTGTTGCGCAAAATATGGTTGAAAACCCTTTAAGCATACAACAACAGCCTGTTAATATGAATCAAGCACCAGTACATTCCCCATATATGAACCCTAATATTCAATCTAATGTGGCAACGCCTATTTTGCAGAAAGGAGTGATTGATGTTGGCATGGGAGGCTATAATGCTATTAGAAGGAATAACCTCAATGACGCAAAAGAACTGTGGAAAATGGCCTCGCATGATTTTAGTCAAAGCGCTAGTTATACAGCACAAAATGGACAAGTTATTCAAAGTGTATTTCAATTGCCATCTCCAGAATTACGGCAAATTGTTCAAACTAAATTACAACAGCAGCTTGGTGTTGATGATGCTATGGGTGTGATATTTAGTCCTGACAGCAATTTGTCAAAAGCAATCGCTAATTCCGCCGAATTCAAAACACATATTCAGGAAAATATTCCCGAATTGGCAAAAGGTGAAATTATCCGAGATTCTAGCACATATTTTGAAAGTGATAAAAATTTAAAACTTGCACTTGGTCATGCCGATATTTTATATACAACTATAACCCCTGAAGGTGATTTGTATGCACTTGTTCTGGATACTTATGACTTCAATGCAGACGACCCTGACTGGAAAGTGAGGGTAGCAAGAGCTGTACAAGATGCAGGAATGATTAGAAATTATTATACTCTGTTTGTTCTTTTTGTTCCTAACCGGATACTTGAACAATTGCTAGAAATTTGCTTCTAGTAGCTTCCGGGCAAATTTCTTTAAATGGAAAAAAATCAAAGCACATACTACATAAATCATTATAGGAAATAGTGTAGTTAAAATAATATCTACTAAAGGATCTTTGGGTTCGCCCAAGCCCATTGAACATACAAAAACTGTAACAAAAATCCAGAAAGGCGTACCGAAGACAACCCATATCCAAAATATTATGTCCAGAAATAAGCAGATTGCAGGTAGAAAAAATTGTTTCATGAATATATTCTAGCACAAACCGTCTTTTAGAGAATATTTTGAACAGACTATAACAGCGCGCTAATTGCCCAAAAAATACGCAATACAATATAATACCATCGTAATACTGATTGCAGCTATATTTATAATGATTATTATATAATCTTTTTTGACTTTTTGCGGTGTCAGGATTTTTTTGAGCAAAGTTCCAAGAAGTACAAGATATGCAATCGGAACAAAAAATAATGACAAAAGTAGTGACAATGGAAATAAAATAGTCATTTCAAATAAAGAAACAAGCATCGGCAGCACGCAAAGAAGCAATATGCCGGTTGCTGTAATTATAAAAATTTTATCTGTCTTGTTTAACATAAATCAATTATAGCATATAATATTTATAGAATTGCACTGTGTGGACTAGATGCACCGGTTGGCTGGCAGATAAATATGGGCTGGAAAAAGCTTTAGAAGGTAGAACGCGTGGACGTCAATGTCCTGATTGTAATTGTAGAGAAATAATGCAAGACTTAAAGCCGCCAATTCCAACAGAGTTTACCATCCCGCGACTAATAGAGAATATATTATACTATTGGGAAAACATTTTTAGAAGATAACGGTGCTATAATTATAATATATGAAAATCAAAGTACTAATAATTTTAATAACTTTAATAATTTTGATTTTATTACCGGATAAAATTAGAAAGATGGACATTGCATTTTCAGAATTAAACATGTGTTTTGACATAAGCGTATGTAAAGAGGGTATTACAGTAGGTGTTGGAAATGAAAGTATAAAAATCAACAAAGAAAATTGTGAAAAATATAATTGGACTTGGGATGACGAAAAAAAATATTGCGATATGAGGTCTAAAGATTAAAATCAGAAACGGAGAATAGTGCTGCGTGGACTAGATCCACCAGATTGGTGAGCTGCCTCTTTTTTTCCATTGATATATCAAAGCCATTTGTTGCAAATTTTGTATGATATAATTTAAGCAGTTATATATAAAAGAGTATTGGAGTTGGAGATTAAAAATCAAAATATATACTTAAATGAAAACGAAGAAGTATATTATATTGCACAAAAAGATAAACTGAATTTTTGGTGCAGCTTTGTTGTGCTTACAGTCGGATTACTTATTTGCGGTAGTTTTACAATATTTTTGACAATAGTATCAGTATTTTATAGTAATATTGTTTCCGTAAAATTTCCTTTAACGGAAGGAATGGCTATCCTTGCTGTTTGCGTGATGTTTTGTTGTTTATTATACAAAGAAATAGCGGATTATTTTTTTACTGAATTAATTTTAACTAACCAAAGACTGATTATATCAAGATTTAATAAAATCAGATTTATAGATAATAACCGGATAAAATGTATTAAAGGAATGAGTTTGCACTATCCGTTAGCTCCAATGATATTAGATATAAGACTTAAAAACAAAAAACGATTGCAGCTATATTTTATTGAGCTGAGCATAATAAAAACTAAGTTTCAAGAAGTATGTCCGGATTATGATGATTCAAGAGAAACGGAAAAAGAACGGAAATGGGGGACAGCGCTTATTATAATTCTTATTATAACTTCTCCGTTCTTTTGGTATTTGCACTATAAATTTTTATCTCAAAAAAATAACAATAAATCTTATAGAACAGCTCAGCATCAAAATTCTAATGAGCCTTATTTTGATACTTACATGACCAACCTGCAAAATAAAATCAAACGCAATTGGAAACCGCCCAAGAATAAAGAAAATTACGATATTATTTTGCAGTTCAAAGTTGACAGGAGCGGAAATGTTTCAAACATTAAAATTCTAAAAGCTTCAGATGACAAGGAAGTTAATAAATCTGCTGTTAATGCATTGCTAAAATCAGCTCCGTTTGAGTCTTTGCCAATACAACATAAAGAAAACACCGTAAATATACAATTCACTTTTAACTATAACGCTGCAAAAGCATTTTAGGCCTCTTGGTTGAGTGCCGTTCAAGATTAATTTTCGACGATAAAAATTTGTTGCCAATATAATGTAAACCCATGTTCATGGTATAATAGTCTTAGGCAAAATCATTGAAGTAACGGTATGGCCGATAACCAAAAGGAACAAGAACGCTTCACGCAACAATATGGCGTATACTTAACTTCTTTCCCGCAAAACACAAAACATTTTTCGGCATTAGTGCATAATAGTGATACAGCGGAACAAAACTATAACATGTAGGTACTTATAATACGCAAGGGAGCTGACATAACAGAACTGCAGCATTGCACAAATCGCGGCCAAGCAAAACACGCTGCGTACAGAGATTGATGCGATTGTTGCGGAAGGGACGGCAAGATGACAAAAGATATAAGATGGATACAAAGATTTCAAAATTTTTCAAGAGCGTTTACTTTATTACGCTCAACTTTTGATGATTGTAAAATTGAAGACTTGAGCCAGCTTGAGCAAGAGGGTGTAATTCAACGATTTAAATATACTTGGGAACTTGCTTGGAAAACGATAGAAGATTTGTTAGAATATAACGGTATTCCAATAGAATTGCCGATAGGAGCAAGAAATGTTATTAAGGCTGCAGCGCCTGCTTTTTTTGAAGAAATAGGCATTGACGGGGATATATTTATTGAGATGCTGGAAGCACGGAATAAAGTATCACACATGTACGACTTTGAAAAGTTTAGAGTTATATTAAACGATATTCAAAATAAATACTTGCAGCAGCTTGATATGCTGTATGGATTTTTACTTGAAAAAAGGGTGGAGAATGACTAACTTAGGTTTGACTGATGAGCAGTTGAATTTAATAACAAAAGTCTTTTCGCAAGAGCCGAGAATTCAAAAGGCTGTTGTGTTCGGTTCGCGTGCAAAAGGTAACTTCAAGAAATATTCCGATGTTGATATAGCGTTGTTTGGTGATTTGACTTCTTCCGATACGGAACACATAAAACTTAACCTTGATGAACTTCCGATGATTTATGAGTTTGATGTGATTTCATATAATGAACTGAAAAACCCACAGCTAAAGGACCATATTGACAGGGTGGGGCAAAATATTTACGTAAGCCCAAAATAAACAAGATTGCCGGCAGGATTGGCCGGCAGATAAATATGGGTTGGAAAAAGCTTTAGAGCATTCTTAGCCTTTAAGCATAGCTGCGAGCGACATGTCTTGTTTTAATTTATATATCAAATAGTCTTGTGAATTTGTCTTATTCATGTTGGAATTGCGCCGTTGTTTTATAAATTCTTTAGGCGACATTTTAAACAAATTCTTCATTTCCTGCATGTTAACGGCATTTTTATATTTTACCATCATAACCGCTGCATCTTTTACCAGTGAAATCCTTGTTGGTATATCTAAATTTACCATCATACCCGCTGCATCTTTTGTTAATGAAAATCCTGTTGGTATATCCTTCCCGTAGGTTTTTTTGTTAATAAAAGATTCAATAAGAACCTTAAATGAGTTAAATGTGGATTTTTGGGCTTGGCTTAAGTTCAACTGGGTATCGCTCGGGATAATATTATATTTTTTCATTATATTGTTAGTCAATTTGAGCAGGCTTTCATTGTTCATTTTGTCTAAGGATATTTCTGAGTTAAAGAACGTTGCTCTTAATTCTTTTTCAATGTGTTCCGCTGCTTTTTTCGGCGTCATTCCGGCAGGAAGAACCGCACCGTCCATTACATAAGACGTTATGTCTTTAACATTTCCGTTGTGTATGTAATTTGTCAGTTTAAGCGCACGCAGCGATTGTCCTTTAGTCATGCCGATAGTATTGCCTATATCAATCAATGTAAATATTTTGTCTTTTTTAGCTTGCAACGCATTAATATCTATAAAGATGTTACCGGGATGAATGTTTGCGTGCAGAGTTTTGCCGCCTTTTTCTATTTTGTTGAATTGTTCAACAAATACATCAATGTATTGTTTTAACAGCAGTTTAATATCGCCGTCAGTCAAATCAACTTTTTCAAAATCAGGTGATTTAGCTTTAAGGTTTTTCATTTGCCCTTCAATTTGGCGAAGCGCTTCTTTATAATATTTGCTTTTGAGCGGGTCTTTGACAGTTTCAAGTTGTTTTGTACAATAAGCTTTTTTGCTTTCCAATTGACAGTATTTGTCTAAGGTATTCAAGCTTATGCCCGGGGCTTTTTCCATAATATAAATACCCTGTTTCGCGCTAATCGGTTCAACGACATTTGCTGCTTCGGTAAATGCCTTCAATTTTTTCGCCGCTTCCATTTCTTTAACAAAATCCACTTCTTTCAGAATACCTTCAGACAGGTTGTCTATATTTTTCAGCAGATACTTTTGTTCATCGCTTAATTTATTGTCAGCTATGCCGTTTTTAACCAGAGCAATGAATTTTTCTTTATCTTTTAGGATTTTTTCGGCGGAAATACCTTTTTTCAGGATTTTTATAACAACTTCTTTGCCGGAAGCGTCTTTTGCCAGATAAGCCTCAGCAACAGTACCTACGCCGAGGCATTTGGACACTTTATAGCCGGCGATGAGTTTATTAATTTCCGTCTGAGCGGCGGCTATTGTTCTTGACGCAGGGCAGTTCTCTTTTAATGCGGTACTGATTGGGTCATAGTTTCCCTGAATTTGCTTGAATTTGACAGCAAATATATTTTCTTCTGTCAAAGCTTTTATTATAGCATCCGTCTTCTTGCCGGAACTAAGAATTTTATCAACGGCGTCTGACTTTAACAGCAAGTTTTCAAGTTCATCGTAAACGGTTTTATCTGAATAAAAATCAGGCTTTTTGAACTTCACGTCTTTTAATTTTTTAACAACAGAATCCATGTTTTTGGATAAAACCGTGCTGAATTTTGCTGTTTTGAATGCAGGAACAGCCGTTGCAGCCGCGCCGAGTATGTTCACAGCCGCGTTGTCTTTTAAGCCGGAAGCAAAGTCGCTGAAAGATTTGTCCTCATTCTTTCTGCTTGTCATATATCTTGCGCCGGTTGTCAGAACGATGTATGCCGGAGCTCCGGCAAGGCCGCCGGCTAAACCGGCAACAGGGGCGAGCAGACCGTTAAGAGCGCCTGTAAAAAAGTTTCGGCGGTTTTCTGCCTTTCGCTCTGCTTTTAATGCTTTTTTAACAGCTTTTCTTTCTTCTCTTGTCATTTCTTCGGATTTATCCGGCTTATACCGGCCTGTATTGTTAAGCCTGAGCAGGACATTTTTGGCAATTCCCGAATATATCGCTATAACAGGAAGAGCGATTAGCGCAACTTTTGACTTGGACGCACAAACATTTTCAAGCTTTTTTAAAAATCCGTCTGCTATTTTAATGTCTTGGATAGGCTGCGGAACACATTTTAGCTTAAATCTTGCATCCAGATGTTTGGCTGCATTCTGAATTCCGAAGTAAGCTCCGATACCGGCCAAGCCGGAAACGGCATCCCCGAATGTCTGCGCTGCATTTTCCTGAGAAATTTCATATTTAGAAATAATTTTATCTAAATTCTCTTGTGGTATCTGCCCCCGGTTGAAGCCGTCAATTGCGTTTTCTACCTTGTCGGAACCTAAACCGATTTTTGTTTTATTTTTTAAGGCATTATAAAACCGCTCAATAAAGCCTTGCCTGCGGCTTTTCTTTACGAATTCGTCTTTGGGATAAACAGGAATATCTTCCTGTACAGCAGTCTCTTGCCCGGCGGCCAAAGCTGCTTTAAAAAATAGAGTATTCGGATTTTTACTAAGAGAAACTTTCATGTTCACCTCATCCATATTAAAACATGTAACTTAAAAAATTGCCAGTTAAACAAAGTTTCAGGGAATTATTTTAACACTTCTTAATAATCAAAAAATTCACTTACATGAGCTTAGTGCGCAGGAAATAAAGAGGTATAGCTAAATTGGTTGAATGGTTGAAAGGTTGAAGGGTTGAATAAATCTCGGGTAAAGCACAGCGTTTTGGGTGCAGGCTCAGCCTGCCCTTCTCCCTCTGGGAGAAGATGGCGCGTAGCGCCGGATGAGGGTTTTATTGATAACGTCATTGCGAGGAGAGCATCAGCCCGACGAAGCAATCCGGTAAAACTTCTTCTGGATTGCTTCGTTGCTTGCTGCGCAAGCGCCTCGCAATGACACTAGAACTTCCAAGACAGCCCCAGCTGAAAGCCGACGCCTGTTCTGCCGCCGTTGCGAACTACAAACTGAACGTAAGACGACAATCTGTCCTGCCAAGTCTTCGTTGCTCCAACCCCGTACTCCAAATATCCGTGACGCATACTTAAACCGGGAAGGTTAACGGAGCCCGCATGGCCTCCCACGCTGTCATTTATGTTATACATATACAATGCTGTAAGGTAAACACTCCAAGTCTCTCTGCCGTAAATAAGGTTTAAGCCCGGCGCTACGTTAATCCCGTTCAATAAGCCTGAATTCATGGAGAGCGCGCCGTAGTTAGAATACCAGTTCTGTTTGCCGAAGATATTGTAACTTGCAAGTAAGTTAGGCTGAATAATGAAGTTTCTGAACGGGTGGAAGTTATATGCGCCCTTAACTGCAGTTCCGGCAAACCAGTTACCTGTGTTTTCAGTGTTGCCTGCTAATGACATTTCGTTGTTGTAACCTCCTCCGTATGCAAGTACTGAACCAATGAAGTCACCTTTGTTGAAGGTTCCCATAAATCCGCCTTGGCCGCCGTTTTGGTACATGCTTACGCCGTTAAATGTTTGATGGCCTCCGTTATATGAAATGTAAGCAGTTGGTAAGAATTTCCATCCTTTAGATAATTCAACAACAGGGAAATCAGCTCCTATGATTTGTCCGTATGCATTGTTAGCTACGTTAAGGCCGTGTGTCATTGAAAGTCTTTCAAATGTTGCATATGTTTTAGTCCAGATAGCTCCGTCTTTTTTGGAGAATAGATACGGAGCAAATTGCCCCCGCCCCGCAGGGTAACTGTCAACAGCATATTTGTTAGCCATTGCTGTTCGTTCATTGCTGTCTAAATATACGTGGTCAAACAGGGTGTTGTTTACTATTAGCTGGTTCTGATACGCTGCAAGTTTAGCGGCTTGGCCTCTGAAGACTTGAGGGTTGAAATCATTGCCGTTTCTCCAAAATCTGTAAGAACCTGAGTTACCTTTTGGAGCAAAATTGTATTTGAAAACAGGAGTCATTATTTCGTTCAGATTGGTATTAAAAGTAATTCCTGCGCCAATACTTGAAGACCGGAATATATCTAAATCCATGCTTTCTGCAACAGGTGCGACAGGAAAATTCAAAGCTGAAATATTAACAGTTCCCGTTCCGGTAATACTGCCAGCGTTAAAAGTGTCATAGTTTTGTCCTTTAACATCAATGCTAAAGTTGTTTGTGCCCTCTACGTCAAATGTACCGATATTAAATGTTGTTATAACATTGTTCATTGTGTTTATGTCGGCATTGTCGACAGATAGTCCGTTCATGCCTACAACGGGAAGCGCGGTGAGGAGGTTAAGCGTGGAATCAGTTATGTCGGTGTTTCCTGAAAACATTGTTCCGTATACGTTCGTGGTTCCGGCGATTTGGGTGTAGGTGCCGCTGAAGTTTTCGTTGCTGGCTGTGTTGGTGAAAGTGACTTCGCCTGTGGAGTTTTGGTTAATAACAGCGTTAGCGCTGCTGCTTGAGATGCCGCCGCCAAAGACAACATCTCCGGCGCCGTTAATATTTAGTACGGCGGTATTATTCAGATATATATCATTAGCGCCTGAGAGGTCAGTGTTGCCGCTGAAAGTTGTTAAACCTGAACCGGTGTTGAGGGTGGTGGTACTGCCGGTACTGGCGCAAATCGCCCCGCCGTCTTCTTGGGATGAATTGTTTGTAAACTTGGCATTACTGCCTATGGTTAAGGGAGAATTAGAACCGTTATAAATCGCCCCGCCGGAGTAGTCAGAGGAGTTTGATGCGAAATTCGCATTGTTACCGATGTTTACGGAAGAATTACTATAATTATAAATCGCTCCGCCGCTGCCTTTAGTGGAGTTTGACGCGAAGCTTGTGTTGTCACCGAGGGTCAGGGAAGCGGAAGACCCGTTCATAATCGCTCCGCCGTTGCCGGTGGAGGAATTTGAGGTGAAACTTGCATTATTGCCAATGGTTACGGAAGAGCTACTATAATTATAAATCGCTCCGCCGTTGATTGCAGAACTACCTGAGAACTTCGCATTGTTACCAATGGTTACGGATGCGGAAGAACCGGTATTATAAATAGTTCCGCCGTTGCCGTTGGTAGAATTTGATGCGAAACTTGCATTGTCTCCGATTTTTATAGTGCCGTTCGTGTTGTATACCGTACCACCGTTGCTTGCGGAGCTACCTGAGAACTTCGCATTGTTACCAATGGTTACGGACGCAGAAGAGCCGGTATTATAAATAGTTCCGCCGTTGGCGGTGGAATTTGATGCGAAACTTGCATTGTCTCCAATTTTTATAGTTCCGCCCGTTTCGTTGTATACCGTACCGCCGTTGCTTTTAGAACTACCTGAGAACTTCGCGTTGTTACCAATGGTTACGGATGCGGAAGAACCGGTATTATAAATAGTGCCGCCGCTGCCGTTGGTAGAATTTGATGCGAAACTTGCATCGTCTCCTATTTTTATAGTGCCGTTCGTGTTGTATACCGTACCGCCGTCGCTTTTAGAACTACCTGAGAACTTCGCATTGTTACCAATGGTTACGGACGCAGAAGAGCCGGTATTATAAATAGTTCCGCCGTTGGCGGTGGAATTTGATGCGAAACTTGCATTGTCTCCGATTTTTATAGTGCCGCTCGTGTTGTATACCGTACCGCCGCTGCTTGCAGAACTATCTGAGAACTTCGCGTTATTACCAATGGTTACGGACGCGGAAGAACCGTTATTATAAATAGTTCCGCCGTTGCCATTGGTGGAATAATTTCCGGAAAATACCGCATTGTCACCTATTGTTACGGAAGAACCAGGATTGTTATAAATCGCTCCGCCGTTACTGCGGGCAAAATTTTCAGAAAATACCGCATTGCTGCCTATTTTGACGGAAGAAGAATTGTCATTATAAATAGTTCCGCCGCTGCCATTGGTGGAATAATTCCCGGAAAATACCGCATTGTCGCCTATTGTTACGGTAGAACCGGTATTGTTATAAATCGCTCCGCCGTTGCTGTTGGCAGAGTTTGATGTAAAACTTGCATAGTCGTCGATGCTTACGGAAGAATTAGTATAACTACAAATCGCTCCGCCATAGTTGGCAGAGTTTGATGTAAAACTTGCATAGTCACCGATGCTTACGGAAGAACCGGTATTATAAATCGCTCCGCCATAGTTGGCAGAGTTTGAGGTGAAGCTTGTGCTGCCTTTGATGCTTACGGAAGAAGCCGCTTCATTATGAATAGCTCCGCCCAGAACGCCGCTGTTTCTAAATGAATTCAAATTAATATTTTCAAGAGTCAGAGTCTTGCCTGTTACGAAGAAACCCCTGTAATTGCTGGTCCCGCTAAGAGTGAAATTATTTCCGTTTATAGTTAATTCACCTGCACCCTGCTGTTTCATAGCCGCTGCTGAGGTCAAATTGTCAAGAATATTTATTGTTCTGGGCGAAACAGTCTCGCCCACAGCAGTGTTCAGGTCATCAAAATTATTTACATTAACCGTATCCGCAGCGGCTGTATTCGCGCACAAAAAAGCCGCTGTTAAGAGTGTCAGACAACTCTTATTTAAATGCCAAAAACCCTTATGGCGCAAGGCTTTCATGGAGAGGGCTCCCCATGCTTCAATAACGCTGTTTCCTGCTAGTGTTTTGTTAACCATAACTAAAATCCTCCTACTTTAAAAAATTTCTAGTAAGATTATAATAATATGATTTACCTAAATTAGTCAAGTATTTTGTTAAAATTTATGACATTATTTGTCATATACCGGATGCTGAAACAAGTTCCACAACTGTCCCGTTAAAATTTTCAAGTGGATAAAGCGTCATTCCGGGCTTGGAATCTATCCATTTCAATTAAACTGATAGACCCTGAATCAAGTTCAGGGTGACGTGGAGATTGTTGAATGTTTTTTACTAATAATTATGAGTATGAGAGATTACGGACAAAAACGCCGGAAAAACCCGAACCAA
>JAISCP010000085.1 GCA_031265495.1 Heliobacteriaceae bacterium
TCTGTCATTGCGAGCGCAGCGAAGCAATCCAGTCAAAAACGTTGAATTTACTGGATTGCTTCGTCCTCATTTCATTCGTCCTCGCAATGACGAAGCAATAGAAAGTTAACAATGCCCTCAAGGGGAGGGTAATCTAACCTTTCAACTAAAAAGCCATACCTCCAGCCCTCTATACCCCCTAATTTCCTATTAACTCATTACTCACTTACACAGCAAAACGAAAGTGCACCAAATCCCCGTCCTGTACTACATAGTCTTTGCCTTCAATACGGGTTACGCCCTTGTCCTTGCATGCCGCGTAAGAGCCGTACGCGGCAAATTCCCCGTATGGCGTAATCTCAGCGCGAATAAACCCTTTCTCAAAATCCGTATGAATAACTCCCGCCGCCTGAGGAGCTTTTGCGCCCGCAGGAATTGTCCATGCGCGAACCTCCTTTTCGCCCGCAGTAATAAATGTCCGCAGATTCAACAACCGGTAAACAGCTTTAATCATACGGTTTATGCCGCTGTCTTCAACTCCCAGTTCCCGCAAATATTCTTTTGCTTCGTCCGCGCCGAGTTCGGCAAGTTCTTCCTCAATTCTCGCCGAAATAATAACCGTTTCGGCATTGTGGGTTTTTGCGTAATTCTCAACCTGTTTTGTATATTCGTTTCCGTTTTTCAGGTCAAATTCCGAAACATTAGCCGCATAAATCACCGGTTTTGTTGACATTAAATTCAATTGTTTAACAACCGGTAATTCTTCCTCATTAAAATGGTCATTAATATTGATAAACGTGCCTTCAGACAGAAGCTCCGTAAGCTTTTTCAAAACTCTGTCCTCAATTTGAGCGTCTTTTTCACCGGCTTTAACCTGTTTCAGAATACGCACGGCGCGTTTTTCAACAGAAGCAAGGTCGGCAAGCGCCAATTCGGTATTAATTATTACAATATCATCAAGCGGGTTCACAACGCCGGCAACATGAATAGTGTTTTCATCGTCAAAGCAGCGGACAACCTGAATTATCGCGTCAACTTCACGGATATTGTGCAGAAACTGGTTTCCGAGTCCTTCTCCTTTGCTTGCGCCTTTTACCAGTCCTGCAATGTCGACAAACTCAATTGCCGTCGGAATAACTTCCCTGCATTTACAAAGTCCGCACAAAACCCCCAGCCGCTCGTCGGGAACCGTAACCACTCCGACATTCGGTTCAATTGTACAAAACGGATAATTTGCGCTCTGTGCGTTTTTTGCGCTGGTCAGCGCATTAAATAAAGTCGATTTCCCGACATTAGGCAGTCCTACAATTCCTGTTCTGAGCATCAATAGACCTTTCTGTTTTCATCGCCGTCGTTGGGTCCCCATGATTTCCGTCCGGCTTTCATTTTCTCTCTCCAAATATCGCGTAAAACTTCCAAAATCATGGGTTTATTAAACCACCGCGCGACATATTTTTCTTCAGGGCCAAGACTGCCGCTTATTTTGCCAAAATCTCTCAAATTAAACATTGCTTCCGACATACCCATATTCACGATAACATGCGGAGTTGTGTTAATTCCCGGATCCATGCTCAGCTTTAAGTTATTGCATCTGTGGTAATCCGTACCCGGTATACGTTCATTTTCCGTTACAAGTTTTATTATTGTCTCCTTCAGATTTAATGCTAATTCATTTAAAGTTCTCATCAATACCTCCTATATTACCGTAACTTTACTAATTATTCAAACTATGGACAGGCGCCGGAATTCTGCCTCCTCTGCGGACAAAACCCGAAGATGACAGTTCGTTAATCCTTATTACCGGAGCCGTTCCGAGAAGACCGCCGTAAATAACTCTGTCTCCCGCCTCTTTGACAGGAATAATTCTGACAGCCGTAGTTTTTTTATTAATCATACCGACTGCCATTTCGTCCGCTATAATTCCGGCAATCGTATCCGCGGGAGTGGAAGCCGGAATAGCAATCATATCCAGCCCTACCGAACAAACCGACGTCATGGCTTCCAGCTTATCAAAAGTTAAATAACCGTTTTGCGCTGCTTCAATCATGCCTGCATCTTCGGACACCGGAATAAACGCGCCGGACAAGCCTCCGACATGAGAACCCGCCATAATCCCGCCTTTTTTAACGGCGTCATTCAACATGGCAAGAGCTGCCGTTGTTCCGTGCGCACCGGCATGCTCAAGCCCCATTGCCTGAAAAATTCCGGCAACACTGTCGCCTGCCGCAGGAGTCGGGGCAAGAGATAAATCAATTATACCAAACGGAATATTCATTTTCCCCGCCAGCTTCCTGCCTATAAATTGCCCTGCAGCGGTTATTTTATAAGCAGTCTGTTTAATTTTATCAGCTAAAGCGCTCAAATCAGCGTCTTTATCCAGAGCAGCAACTGCCGCTCTGACAGCGCCCGGACCTGAAACTCCGATATTAAGCGCGCATTCCGGCTCGCCAAAACCGCAAAAAGCCCCCGCCATAAAAGGATTATCACCCGGCGCATTACAAAAACATACGAGTTTTGCCGCTCCTATTGCGTCTTTTGTCAATTCAGCCGTCCGCTTAATTTTTTCAGCCATAAGAAGAACAGCGTCCATATTTATTCCCGCTTTTGAAGATGCAAGGTTTACCGATGCACAAAGCCGCTGCGTATTTGCAAGAACTTCGGGAATACTCTCTATTAACAGTTCATCGCCTTTGGTACACCCTTTTTCCACAAGAGCCGAAAATCCGCCGATAAAATTAACGCCCGTATCCTGCGCTGCCTGATCAAGAGTCTTTGCAATTTTAGCGTAATCGGGATTTTTACAGGATTCGCCGACAACAGAAACAGGCGTTACCGAAATTCTTTTGTTAATAATAGGAATTGAATAGTCATTTTCCAGTTCATTCGCATATTCGACAAGGTTTCCCGCATACCTGACTATTTTGCCGTAAATATTTTCACAAACAATATTCACATCTTCCGACATACAGTCTCTCAGGCTTAAAGCAAGCGTTACCGTTCTAATATCAAGGTTATACAGCCTTATCATGTTTATGGTTTCTAAAATTCCGGTTTCATCAATCACTGTTCCGCCGCTCCCAGAAGCACATCTATAATATTATCTGTTTTCTTTGTTTTCAATCTCAGTTCCACACGACGGCTCTTACCGTAATCCTCTTTTCCGTCTTTAGTTTTAACGGGCTGTGTGTAGCTCTTGCCCTCCACAACCATCATTGATATAAGTTTATCCCTGTATTTTTTGTCATAATTTGTCTTGAAAATATATTCCGCAACAGCATTGGCGCGTTTTGTACTCAAATCCATGTTCCGTATAAAATGTTCTTCTTTTGAAGTTATGCCTTTATACGGCTGGCTGTCCGTATGGCCTTGTACAATAAAATTTTCCACTTTATCAATTATTTCGGGTTTAGAAAAAATCGTATTAATATAAAGAGGGATTAATTTATCCAGAAATACTTTGCCTTTAGGGGACAACACGGCGCTGCCCGTGTCAAACAACTCTAAATCCGATATTTTAACATCGCCTGTTAATTTATCAATTTCAACGTTTTTTATATCACTTTTAATCATTTCATCCGTCAAATCAGCCATAACCTCCATCTGCTCTTGTTTTTCTTTTGCAGCGCTGTCGGAAAAGCCTGTTAAGGCAACGAGGAACAGAACCAAAAACACGATAAAAAGACCCAGCATCATATCGGACATTGTCGTCCAGAATACGTTTTCGCCCGGTCCGTCACCGCCGCCTTTTTTTGCCATCATTCCCATTTTTTTTTTATACCCTTTCAAGTCAATTCTGGTTTTTGCCGCCTTTTTAAGGTTTTACCTTTATCTTTATGTTCTTACCTAAACCGGCTTCTGCCAGTTGCCTCGCAACTCCTTTGCTTGTTTTGCTGAACGCGCTTAACGGTTTTTATCTCTTCCTTCTCCCTCTGGGAGAAGGTGCCCGTAGGGCGGATGAGGGTTTTATTGTTTTTATGTTCGTTTCAAGTTAATATTAGTGTTTTCGCCTTTTATGTCATGCTGAACTTGTTTCAGCATCTCTATGTTATCGGCTTCTATTAGTTGTTACCTATCTGCTTTGCTTTTTTTGTTGAACGCGTTTAACGCTTTTTAAACCTTTCAACCCTTCAACTATTCAACCTTTCAACTGTTTTAAAAGAAATCGTCTCCTCCGGAGGATTTTGCCACTTCTTTTATGTTTTTGTTCAGCTGGTTTACCCCGAAAATTACATTCTCCAAATACGGAACAACATTACCTGCTATACCCGACAGCAGCGCCGCCTTGAATTCCACAGGCATAGCCGAAACCAGATTGGAAACTGAATTGTTTTGAATTTTTGTTTCCTTTAACAGTTCAAACAGAAATTTTTCGGACGAAACATAGTCAAACAGATTGCCTATAAGTTCTTCCGACCTGCCGTACGGTTTCAAGCACCACGCACTGTATGACATTTTGTCAATAAATATATATATCAGCGAACACGCAACCGCAATAACCGACACAAGCGCAGCAATCTGCATAATCGCCATCAGACCGGCAACGGATGATAATATCGTTTCAGCGCTTTCAAAGTTCAACTGGCCGAACGCAACAATAATGTTCATAAATGTAAACAACGGCCCGCAGCCTGTCAAAAATGTAGGGAATTGTTCAATAAGCTTATGATTAAACTTAGATTTAATAAGGGCTTCATCGCTAAAGAAATATAAAGGATCAACTACTGTCTGGACATTCCGTACGGTTGATGAGACGTCTGTATAAACTAAATCATCGTTTTGCCCTTTAAGCGCTACGGATTCCGAAAACACAAGAGTATTTTTAAATTCATGCCAGGCATGCGACACATAATGATTTGCCGTCATCCACTCGTCAATCTCCCTGAACCTGAAGCTTAAATCTGTTTTCTTAAACTGCGACAGAAAAGCGTTAAGTTTTTTAAGGTTTTGGGAAACATTCAAATAACTTTTTATTGTATAAATAATTGACGCAATAAATGTTACCAGTACTATATCAATCGGAATATCCGTTATTACGTGGGCAAAGGTTAAACCGGCGCCGTGTTCTGACATCTACAATCCTCCATAGCAGGATTATAGCATGCTTCCTTACACAGGGCAACTATTTCTTTTTCGTGGCTAAATGAATAAGTGAATAGAAAGTAGAGTTGAACGGTTGAAGGGTTGAATGGTTGAAAGGCTGAGCTACCCTCCCCTTGAGGGGGCATTGTTAACTTTGCATTGTTTCGTCATTGCGAGGAGGGCGTAAGCCCGACGCGGCAATCCAGTAAATTCAACGGTTTTGACTGGATTGCTTCGTCCTCATTACATTC
>JAISCP010000023.1 GCA_031265495.1 Heliobacteriaceae bacterium
TACGCGCTTTTAGATTTGGTAAAAGCACAGAAAATGGAAATGTCCGACGGAAAAATTACGCTTGCAGAGTGGAATGCAACGATTGATAAACTTGTAGAAATCCAACAAGCACGCCAAAACGAAGGGAAAAAATCAATATTTACCGGCGGAACCGACAGAAAGGATTACCGCACAAGTTTCGTTGTACACCCAAACCAGCAAATAGAGTTTACCAAAGAAGAAATGGAATCACTGTACAGCACAATGGGTGTTTCATTTGCGTCCGGGACAACAACCGGCACTAAAAATAAGCGTGTTACAACACAACTGAATTATGGTGAGCGTATTACTGAATATGATGCGTCCGGCAATGAAATCAAGGCAATTTATAAAGACGACTCCGGCAAAATAACAAAAACTTGTGAGAATGAATATGATAACTCCGGCAATAAAATTAAGGCAATTTATAAAGACGACTCCGGCAAAATAACAGAAACTTATGAGAATGAATATGATAGTTCCGGCAATAAAATTAAGTCAATTAAGAAAGACGGCTCCGGCAAGATAATAGATTGATGCATTATTGCAATTCGGAAAAATAGGGTTAGCCAACTTTCCCCGTCCGTCATTGCGAGGACGAATGAAATGAGGACGAAGCAATCCAGTTAAAAGTGTTGAATTTACTGGATTGCCGCGTCGGGCTTACGCCCTCCTCGCAATGACGATCCTTTGCTGTTCCCTCTTTCCTGTTTACTATTAACTAATTTAGCTATCAGCCCTCTATACCTCTATTGCTATTTTTTTTTGTTTGTGCGAGAATTTCTGTGTAAGTGTACTAAAAGTGAGGAGAGTTAAAATGTCAACATTTATTGAAGATATTGTCGCAAGACAAATTTTAGATTCGCGCGGCAACCCGACCGTTGAGGTTGAAGTTGCTTTATCATGCGGAGTTACCGGGCGCGCGGCTGTTCCGTCGGGAGCTTCCACCGGAATTTTTGAAGCGTTGGAATTGCGCGACGGAGACCAGTCAAAATATTTGGGTAAAGGCGTGCTTAAAGCTGTTGAAAATGTTAACAGCGTTATTGCTCCGGAACTTATCGGAGAAGACGCTTCTAATCAGGAAGCTATTGATAAGTTGATGATTGAACTTGACGGTACTGAAAATAAATCTAAATTGGGCGCTAATGCGATTTTGGGGGTTTCTCTCGCTGTTGCAAAAGCTGCGTCGCTGGCTTATGAAATGCCTTTGTACAGATATTTGGGCGGAATTAACGCTTCTACCCTGCCTGTTCCTATGATGAATATTATTAACGGCGGCGCTCATGCTGACAATAATATTGATTTTCAGGAATTTATGATTGCTCCTGTCGGCGCTGCTTCTTTTCAGGAAGCCATCAGAATGGGTGCGGAAGTTTTCCATAATTTAAAAGCTGTTTTAAGCAGCAGAGGTCTGGCTACTTCTGTCGGGGATGAAGGCGGCTTTGCTCCTAATCTCGGTTCTAACGAGGAAGGTATTGAAGTTATTCTTGAAGCTATTGACCGCGCCGGATATACAACCGAACAAATTAAAATTTGTCTGGATGTTGCATCTTCGGAATTCTATGAAAACGGTAAATATAACCTTGCCGGTGAAGGTAAAGTTTTAAACAGCGCGGAAATGGCTGATTTCTTAACCGATTGGGTTAACAGACATCCGATTATTTCGGTTGAAGACGGCATGGCTGAGCAGGATTGGGAAGGCTGGTCAATACTTACCGAAAAAATAGGCGGCAGATGCCAGCTTGTCGGTGACGACTTATTCGTAACCAACACAAGAAGACTTGCCGAAGGTATCAGACGCAATGTTGCAAATTCTATCCTTATTAAAGTTAACCAGATAGGTTCTCTGTCTGAAACGCTTGATGCTATTTCAATGGCAAAATCAGCGGGTTATACAAGTATTTCCTCTCACCGTTCCGGTGAAACGGAAGATACTTTTATTGCAGACTTAGCGGTTGCGACAAATTGCGGGCAAATTAAAACAGGTTCTGCGTCGCGTTCTGACAGAATTGCGAAATATAACCAGTTAATAAGAATTGAGCAGGAACTCGGTTCAGCAGCTAAATATCCGGGTTTGAGTGCTTTCAACGGTCAAAAATGCGACAGCATTTTGACTTGCTGCGGTTAACACCTCTAATTAAAACTCAGGCGCCTCTTGTGGGCGCCTGTTCCTTTCCTGAAAATTAATTCTTAGAACTTTTGTATCTATAACTGAGAAGACTGTAACTATCTACACCGGACGAGGACTCGCTGCCGTAAAATGTTGACATATTTGTTGCGCGTTTATGTGCATCTTCATCCAATTTTTCCTGTTTTGCGGAATCTATATTGAATGCGGAAATTTCTTCGGAGGTTACGCGGCCGTCTTTGTTTGTGTCAATTTGGTCAAAGTATTTTGTAATCATTTCTACGGTATCCTGTGACAAGCCGCTTGCGCCGGAAGCGTACATTTGTATTAATTCTTCTTTTGTAAGCCCTGCTCTTGACATCATTGAAGTCAAAGCTTCCATCTCTTTGTCGGTTATCTTACCGTCGCCGTCCTTGTCTATGGACGCAAAGTTTGTCTGCAGGTATGAGGCAAAAGTTGTATTCATCATATTTGCTTTTTCCGAATCGTTTTTTACGCTTTTTATGCCTTCAAGCGTTAACCCTTCCGGGTTTTGCGACTTCAGATATGCGTATGTGTTGTTTAGACCTGCAAAGATGCCTGATAATATTCCGTTTTTATTTGCCATAGTAAACCCCTCTTTTAGTATATTTTAATTGTGTTTTAAAAAAAATCAACCGTATAAATGTATGATTTGTAAAAATATGTAACAATTATGCCAAAAACTTCAAAGATTTTTCAGCGACTGTCCGATATATAATCTGAGAACAAAAGGAGTGTTGTAATATGGATGAGAAAAAAATACTGAATACAGAGGACTTGATGATAGACTACGCAGAGATGACAAGCTTTGATTTTAATTCGCTTGATTATCAGCAAACAAGGGAACTACAAAGAATTACGGGAAATGAGTATTCAAATAAACCATATTCTTTGAAATACGGTAAATTTGATATTTTGGATATGCTTCAGTCTTTATTCGGGCAAAAAGCAGCTAAAGAGGTGTAGTGTGGAAGAGTTATTTAAAAACGGTTGTTTTCTTCCTGATTGGAGCGGATTAGATGAAGTAGAGCCGGCGGCTGTAAAATCAACGGAAATTTATGTCCGTAAAACGCTGCCGGAACTGCTTACGGAGCTGGAACAAATTGAGGCGCGCATAGAAGACATCAAAGCCAGAGAGTGGCGTTTGGCGTGGTTAATGGAGCAGCATAATAACGGCTGACAAGATTTGAGGAGCCGCCGTAAGGCGGTTTTTTTTTGCTAAACAAGCTGCATTTCTTTTTCCGGTGAAGGCGTATCGGGAAGTTCTCCGGTTGCGTCAAATACAAACGCTTCCGGGTCTTCAAAAATAGCTCTCAATTGCCTGTAATCTTTCATATGCAGCAAGGCTTTATCTTTATTCCCGGCAGGAAACGAAACGTAACAATAACCGAAAATTTTGCCCAAAAATGTGCGCCCGGTAATTACCGAATCTGCTTTTTTAATCGGTATATCGACTTCTTCGGTATCTATAATTCCGTATTGCAAGTGTACAAATTTGTTTGTAATAACAAGTCCGTCGCAGCAAAATCTAAGAACGGGAACAACAACCTGCACTATCAGCAGTATTCCGAAAATAGTGCCGAACATTGTATTAGTGGCAACATACACATGCCAGAAAAGAGTGACAAAAAACGGAGACATAATTATCGGCCACATTAATCCCATTATATGTTTTTTGCCTGTATATAAAACGATTTCTTCATCATCATTATTATGTATTTCTTCTATTATTTGGGCAGGCTTGCTGATAACAATGTGATGTTTGGGCGCTTCTTTGAACGCTAAAGTTTCTCCGCAACATCTGCAGAACTTATCATAATCTTCTACTTTTTCGCCGCAATTTGAACAGTACATAAAAGGATTATAATAATATTTCCCCCTGCTGTCAACCCGGAATGGTTATTAATAGTATTTAGTAAATAGGGGTTAGTAAATAGTGAATAGGAGTGAATAGGTGACT
>JAISCP010000036.1 GCA_031265495.1 Heliobacteriaceae bacterium
GAAACCCTGAGATTATTAAAAATCGCTTCTGAAGGCAAATTGACAAAATTACAAGACGGCAAAACTGTTTCTGTTTCATTTGAAGACGTATTCAAAGAACGTCAATCAGAGTTTATTACTGCAAATGCTATATCCGTTTCAGGGATAAAAAATGCAGCCGCGCCTAAAGAAACGACAGCTTTTGACGCTGAAAAAGTTGCAAAAATTGCCAATAAAGCAGAAACGATTGCGGCAATGGATACAGCTAAAGATTACATTTCCGTATGCTGGGAAGAGTTGAATTCAGGCCTTAACTCAAATGATAATAAGCAGTTGTCAACTGCAATACACGACACATTAAATAAATTATCCCAAATGTCAGGTAAAACGCTTTCATTACCGGACGGTTACAAAATTAATAACGGTGTAATTGTTGATGCCCAAGGCAATGCAGTTTCTGTTGATAAATTGAAAGAATTAGCGGCGCAGTTAAAAACAGGTTTATCTGATATTTCAAAAGATTTATTAGGCAAAGAAATCCCGCAGAATGCAAGCAATAAAGATGTTTCTGCGCTGTTAGAAGACGGTTATCAAAGCAAATTAGAATCCTTTAAAGCCGAATACAGAGAGGCTTTTGGGCAAGAAGTTCCTGATAAGATGATTGAGAGCTATATATCAACGATTGATAACGGCAAAATGGTTGTAAATTTTGGTGTAATTGTTGGTGCGGTAATTGCAGCTCCGTTCACAGGCGGCGGCAGCCTGGCAGTATTTGCGGCAGGAGCCGGAGCATCAATGACATTAAATGCTGCTGAAAAATCTACTGATGCAGATGGTTATACAAATTCGGAATGGACATCCGATGCGACACAGGCGATGTGGGACGGTGCTTTAAGCACAGTCGGAGTTAAAGTCGGTATGTTTGCAAACCAAGCCGCAAAAGGCGGATTTAAAATGGCTTCCTCTGTAATTAAGGCTGCACAAAAAGTTCCGGGTATGACTCCTCAAACTCTTGAAAAAATTGCGGTCGGTGCCGCAAAAATGGAAGCAGCAGGCGGTAAGGTTGCCCAGAAAGTAATTCAGGCAAATAAATCAAGAATCGGCAAAATGGCACCAAATATCAAACCTGAAACACTTGAGAAAGCGGCCGTCTGGCTTTCAAGAGCCGAAGCGGCAGGTATGGAGATTACAAGCGATTCACTTCAATCAGTCGTCTATTCATACTGCACAGAGGGCGAATTTAATGAAGAAATCTTTGTTAGAGGACTGATAATGTCCGCAGCCGGTAACACAGCAGGACATATTTATGGAGCAAGAACAGATCTAAAAAGTTCAGGTAACGCCAAGCCCGTAAATAATAACCGTCCTTCCATGGACAAGCCTAAGTATGTTATTCCGGAAAATGAAAGCGTTCTTGCAAAAGCAACACGTGACGGCAACAATTCGCAGGCAGTTGCGCCACAAAGAACTGTTGGTAAACTAAATAATGAAAAATTCGCGCAAGTACAAAAAGAAGTCGATGAGTTATTATCAAATGCTAAGTCTGCTGCGGATTTAGAAACTTTGGAAAAGCAGATTGCAGCGCTCCAGGACAGAAGCCAAAGAAGACTTCTCGAAGGCAAATTAAATGCCAAAAAAGCAGAACTTTCCAAGCCGTCGGCTCCGGAAGTAAAATCTGAAGCAAAAGTTGAGGAAGCAAAAATCAAAGCGGATGATGTTGTTGAAACTCCTAAGAAAAATGAACTGATTGATGAAGCAAAACCCGTTGAGAAATCAAATTCTGAAACCCCTGTTCAAAACCCACCGGCAAAGCCGGCTTCAGCAGCGGTAAAAAGTAAATATTTTTCTGATAATGATGTAGTATCTTTTGCGAATGAACATGCAATGTCGGATGCTTATACTCACAGAGAGGCGTTGTTACAGCAAGGATGGAAGCGAACAGAGGCCGATTCCAGAAACTTCATTTCCGTAGAGAAAGACGGGGTTCTTCTTACCTATATATATGATACTAAAACAGCACGGCTGATGTCAAAATCAAAGTGTCTGATAGATATCGAGCCAAACGGGAATTATAATCGTAAATCGGATATTAGAGTTGAATATGCTGCTGACGGTTCCCGTTCAGTCAAAATTTCTGAAAATGGAGCAGAAATACCTGTAAATCCGTCTGCCCTAAAAGCAGAAGAATCAGCCGCCGTGATTCAAGAAAAATCACCGGCTGCGGAGGGCGCTCCCGCAAACGGCAAACCGGTGGAAATACCGCAACACAATGCGCCTGAAGTTCAACACCTTCCGAATGGCGATACAGTTGAACTTACGCGCGGCGCGGACGGTGAGATTGTAAGACGCGCCACAATAAGAAAAGACGGCAAAGTTACCATTGAAGAAAACGGGCAGATACGTGAATTAGATAAAAAAGGACGCGTCATAAAAGAAACTAAAGTAAACGCTGACGGTTCACAAGACATCATAACATACAGCTACAACATGTTTGGCAAACAAAAACTCGCAAGCAAAACCAGAATTGACGCTCCGGCAGGCAAAAATAAACCACCGGTAGTTGATATACCGGCAAATCCTGCGTCAAAATTAGCAAAAAGTACACCTGTAACAGTAGCAAATGATGCAGTCTTGGTATTGAACCCCGGAGCAAAGCAAGTTGAAATACCCATGTCGCATCCTAAAATTGCTGCCATGAAAGACGGTGATATGATTAGTATCGGACGCCTTAAAGACAATAATATACAAATCAATGACCGGTATATTTCCGCTCAACATTTGGTTATTGAAAAAGTCAACGGCAAATATGTGGTAACTGACCATTCTATAAACGGCACAAAAGTTGTTTCTACAAAGGGCAGGGTGGCTAACTCTACACCTGTTAATGATAAATTCAAACATCTTAATAGCGCAGAAAATAAAGGTAAGTTTTTCTATGATTTGTATGAGCAGAATTATAGGGATTTAAGGCTGGGTAGATATTCCCCTGAAGCGTCCGTCAAAGGTGTACCTCAAGAAACTATTAACAAAATAAACGCCAAAGGTAGATATGGTGGTAAGGACTATGATTGGATGGTGCATGATTTTGGTAAGAAAACTAATTCATCCGGTAGTAATATAGACCGCGTTTCTTTGAATGTTGTTGCTGATGAAAAGATGATTGACGAACTTAGTTTATTACTTCGTGAGGGCGTGTATACCAATTCTTCAGGACAAAAAATAAAACTAAATCAAAATGAACTTTCAAGCGGTTATTTTAAAACACCTCCGGATGTAAAGGGTTGGTGTACAAGACATGACCCTATTACAATGTACTTTTACGGAAATGTTTCTGATTCAATGCTTAATGCATTAGCAGAAGTTACAGCGAAATATAAACGTCAGTCCACAAAGCCTCTGATGAATGCACTTGAAGGTAAACCTTGGATTGCTCACGAATATAACCCTACCCCTCAAGAAGCTCATGCCTTATATCAAAGAGCTCTTAAACTTGATAAAGAACTTGCAGACATGATACACTTTGAGTTTAATCAGAATAAGAATAATCCTTGGAATACAAGCACAGGAATGATGGCAAGTATGAAACAACTCATAGATGAATATGAAATATTTTTGGCGTCTATACGTAGATAATCTACAAAATTTAATGTTGCTTCGTCTTCACAGTTGTACACGCTAAATAATTGGCTCAAATTCCTGTCAGTAATAAAGTTTGAACGGAAAATCATCAGGGATTTTCCAGTCGTTTAATTGTATCAGCTTTGTGCAGTAGTAAGGGCTTGTGTTATTGGTATTACATCCATGAGTAGGTGCGAGTTTTATACCTTCCATAGTTCCGTCCCAAAAAGGTCCAAAAGTATATGGTTCAAAGCCTTTATTTAAATGGTGCTGTTCATAGGTGTAGTCCGATGTTCTAAAAGCAACAGGGTGAACCCTAAAATGAAATGTTGCATAAGAATCCCCTCTAAGAGATGCTTCTTGCACCTGATTAATTACTTTTTCGCTCGGATAAAAACCCATATCGTAAACATAACTTGATATACTCAATATACTTCCGTCAGTAAAATATACCCTAAAACCAGTTTGTCCTCTGGAATTTTTTATTTCTTCTATTTTCAAGTAATTAAGATACGGGAAAAGATAAGTATACAGCCATTCTTTGGCTTGCTGCTCAGTACAGGTAGGATAGTGGCCGTCCGTACCGCAGTCAATAAACCAGCCTTCATAATCCCCGTTCTGCGCAACAGACATTTTTAATGCCTGATTCATGACCGAATATACTTTTTTCAATTTGATTTCAATAGCATGCTTGCGATAATTTTGAATAAGCGCCGGAGTAGTCAGTGCAGCCACTACACCAATAACACCTAATGTTATCAATACCTCTGCCAGTGTAAATCCTTTTTTCATATATCCACTTCTCAATATTTTATTCTATATATAGTATATATTATACATAATATAGAATAAAATACAAGACTCCTGTCAATTTTTTTGGAATTAAATATACTAAATATATGGATGATAAAATTTTGTATGTCAAAAAATTAACAGATAGCTTAATTGCTCTGAGAGGAGAAACTCAGCAAAAAGTAGTCAATAAACTCAACGCAAAATACAACAGAAAAATGACCCAGCCATCGCTGTCCAAAAAGTTAAAACACGGAACACTGTCAACTCCGATATTTCTTGAAATTCTTGATGTTTTAGGTTATAATTTTGAAATCAAGTAGGTAAATTATGGCCAAAACAATTCTTATCACAGGCGGTGCGGGCTTTATCGGGTCGCATTTGTCGGAAAAATTACTTAATGAAGGCAATCATGTGATTTGTCTGGATAATTTTTTTACCGGTTCAAAAAAAAATATTGAACACCTGCTTGATAACAAAAAATTTGAGTTAATCCGCCATGACATTGTTGAGCCGGTTTTGATTGAAGCTGACGAGATTTACAACCTTGCTTGCCCGGCAAGCCCTGTTCATTACCAGTATAATGCAATTAAAACCATAAAAACAAATGTACTGGGCGTTACAAACATGCTCGGGCTGGCAAAACGCGCTAAAGCAAAGATTTTGCAAGCTTCAACTTCGGAAGTTTACGGCGACCCGCTTGTACATCCGCAAAGAGAAGATTATTGGGGAAATGTCAACACTATCGGCATCAGAAGCTGTTACGACGAAGGCAAACGCGTTGCGGAAACCTTGATGATGGATTACCACCGCCAGCACAATGTGGATATTAAGATTATCAGGATTTTCAACACTTACGGCCCGCGAATGGCGCAGAATGACGGCAGAGTCGTTTCAAACTTCATTGTTCAGGCGCTGAAAGGGGAAGATATAACCATTTACGGCGACGGCTCCCAAACCCGCTCGTTTTGCTATGTTGACGACCTTGTGCGCGGAATGATTTCGCTTATGAACAAAGAAAACTTTACCGGGCCGGTAAACGCAGGTAATGATGCGGAATATACTATTTTGCAATTTGCCGGAATGATTAAAGAATTGACAAACTCCGGTTCAAAAATAGTTCACAGGCCGCTCCCGTCGGACGACCCGTGTAAACGCCGTCCTGACCTGACTCTTGCAAAAAAAGAATTAAACTATGAACCGGCAGTGCAAATTCGTGAAGGTTTGATGAAAACAATTGAGTATTTTAAAAGTATAATGCAGTTATAGCTTATTTGCGGAGAACGCTTGTTGACTACCTGAATACAGTGTCAACTTTGCACTGATACGGCAGTCCAAAATTGAAAATTCCTCTTTCTACGGGAGGAGAATGGAAACTGGGCAGTGTCGACATTCATCAACTTTTCTTTGATTTTTGTTAAGTTTTCTTGAGGGTATAACTGCCGTCATGGCATTTGCCGCAAAAGTATTGAAAATCATTTGTCAGACACCACTTCTCGCCCAACGAATGCTGATGAGTAGTTGCCCAATTCCCGTATTCAGGCGGCAAATCACGCCATGGTGCACCTGTTTATCCGCATAACTGCTTCAATAAAAGCTTTGTTGTCATTGACGCTTCTTCCACTGTTCGTAAAATATCATAGTCTGCGCCTGATTGTGAAGAAAGCCAAACAAGATATTCTGTATTTCCGGCAGGGCCTTTAACTGAAGAATAAGTTAAACCCGCTGTGTAATACCCTAAACCCGCAGCGCAGCTTAACACTTTTTCAATAACTTCCGCATGAACTTTCTTATCGCGCACCACTCCTCCTTTTTCAACTTTTTCTTTGCCAGCTTCAAACTGCGGCTTTATAAGACAAATCATATCGTGAAATTCCGGAGCCAGAAGTTTTTTAAGATTAGGAAGAACTTTTGTGAGCGATATAAATGATAAATCACTGACAAGCAGGTCGGCAGGCGGTTCTCCTTCGGCGTAAATGTCTTCATAAGAGCAGATTTTTAAATTGGTACGCTCTATTGTCTTAACCCTTTTATCCGAGCGGATTTTCCAGTCAATCTGCCCGTAGCCGACATCAACCGCATAGACAAACTTTGCGCAGTTCTGCAAAAGGCAGTCGGTAAACCCGCCGGTAGAAGCTCCGGCGTCCAGACAAACCCGTCCGGCAGGCGAAACCGCAAAGCTTTCCAGCGCTTTTTTCAGTTTAAGACCGCCTCTGGAAACGTAAGGCATTGATTTTACCTGAATATCATACTCTTTTTCGGGGTTAATCTGAAATCCTGATTTTGTGATGTATTCCCCGTTAATTTTTACGCTTTTGGCAAGTATTGCGGCGCTTGCCTTGCTTTTGGTTTCAAAATAACCCGACTCCGCCAGATATTTATCCAATCTTTCTTTCATTTTTTTGCCTTATATATTGAAAACAAATTCCGCATTGCTTGTCGTAACCCGTGCCGCTTCTTCAAACGTAATCCCCCGCAGACGCGCAATTTCCTGCGCTGCAAGTTTAACATAAGCCGGCTGGTTTTCCTTGCCGCGATAAGGTACGGGAGCAAGAAACGGAGCATCGGTTTCAAGCAGGATGTGTTCAAGAGGAATTTTTGCCGCTACCTCTTGCAAATCTTTTGCGTTTTTAAACGTGACAATCCCGCCAATTCCGAGATAGTAACCCGCCTCAACGCATTTCTGCGCAAAATTAAGATTACCTGAAAAACAGTGCAGGACAACTTTGGAATTTTTGTTGTACTTTTGAAGAATTTCAAAAGTATCTTCATGGGCTTCTCTGTCGTGAACGTTAACAGGCAGATTCAGCCGGTTTGCCAGCTTGAGCAGGCTTATAAAGATGTCTTTTTGAATTTGGGCGGAAGCTTTATCATAGTAGTAATCCAGTCCGATTTCGCCTATTCCTTTAATTTTGGGATTTTGCGCAAGCCGGATAAATTCATTTTCATCGTATCCTTTTTCCGCATCTGACGGGTGAACGCCCAAAAGCCCGAAAACATTATCATATTTGTTCACCAGCTCCATAACTTTCGGAATATTCTCCGGCCCGGCAGACGGTATAATAATTTTTTCCACACCGGCTTCTGCGGCGTTCCTCAGAACTTCCTCAATACCGGTTTCTTTAATCATATCCAAATGAGAGTGTGTATCTGTAAGCATATTGAAATTATATCATGATATAATTGTAATCATGGATAATTTAAGAATTTCAATAGCGCACCTTTATCCGCAGCTTTTAAATTTATACGGTGATACCGGAAATATTTTGACGTTGATGCAGCGCTGCGGCTGGCGCGGCATTGAGGTTGAATTTGAACAGATAAATACTTCCGGTGAAATTAAGGACCATGATATTTATTTTATAGGCGGCGGACAGGACAAGCAGCAGGTTGAAGCCGCTCATGAGCTTCAGTTTCATAAAGAGTTTCTGACGCAGCAGCGCGATGAGGGGAGTGTTTTTCTGGGAATTTGCGGCGGATACCAGCTTTTGGGTCATTATTACCGGCCGTTTGACAGCGGCAGCCTTCCCGGCATAAGCCTGATGGATGCATACACCGTTGCGGGCAAAAAGCGATTTATCGGGAATGTTACGGCAGAGTCGGATTTCCTGACCCCGCACACTCTTGTCGGATTTGAAAACCACAGCGGTTTAACGTATCTTCAGGGTGAAACCGAACCGCTGGCAATTACCGCTGTCGGCAGCGGAAATAACGGGGAAGATAAAACAGAAGGCGGGCGTTTTAAAAATGTTTTCGGAACATATCTTCACGGTCCGATTTTACCTAAAAACCCGCATTTTGCGGATTATTTGATAGAATTGGCGCTTGAAAAACGCTACGGCAAAAAAACAGCCCTGCCCGCGCTGAACGATGAAATTGAATGGAAAACGCATGCTTCGCTTGTGAGGAAGCCGTATTGATTAAAGAAAACAGAAAATTGAATATTGCAGCTTTAGCAATTACAGCGGGGCTTTTGGGGCTTATTTTTTACAAAATAAACTGGCTTCAGCTTGTTGAAACTTTTAAAGATTTTAATTTCAAGAATATGCCGTATATTGTGCCGTTGTATATTTCAACGCTCTACATTCGCGGAATACGCTGGAAATCGCTGCTTTTGAACGATAAAAAATACTCAAGCCTTCATCTCGGGGAAGTTTTTACGGTGGGAAGCATGCTTAATATTTTTCTGCCGGCGCGCGCCGGAGATGTATATCGGGCTTATTATCTCGGTTCGGTCAAAGGCGAGCGTAAAATGAAAGTTTTCGGGTCTGTCATTCTGGAGCGGATTTTAGATGGAATTTGCGTGTTCTTTATATTGCTTGCAGCTGTGCTTTTGTACTGCAGACAGCAATGGATTTTAAACCTGTCTTACGGCATCGGAGCGTTATTTATCGGCAGTTTAATTTTATTTTACGCTGTTTATAAAAATATTGATTGGATTTGCGCAAAAACAGAAGTCAGCAAAACCTCATGGTTTTCAAATATCCTAACTGCCTTCTTTGCTCAAGCAAAGTCATTTGCGGACGGTTTTGAGGTTACGGATAATTTTAAATACTTTTCCATCTCGATTGTTACAAGCTTTTTGATTTGGGGCATTGAATGTTATGTGGCCTATTTGATTGTGGACAGCTTTAATCTGGGTTTGCGGCTTGCGGCGGGGCTGTTTGTCATAAGTTTAATCTCGTTTTCTACCATAATCCCTTCCGCGTCGGTTTTTCTGGGGCCTTACCAGTATGCGTACATTCTTGCGTTGGGAATTTTCGGGGTGGATAAATCAAGCGCGCTGGCTGTTTCGACTGTTCATCAGGCAATATTAATGCTGATTTTAACCGTAACAGGCGGTTACTACTTTTTGAAGTTTAATTTACATGTAAAAAAGATTTCATGTAATAATGCAAATTATCCCTGATAACATACGCATTCTTATTCACATCGCCAGGATCAACAGTATTAACACGAAATTGTTTTGTTGATAGCATTTTTCTTGCATATGAAGGGAAAATTTTTAAAAAATTTAAAAATTTTGGTACAGGTTTTTCTGAATAAATATTAAGGGTCAGAATAGCATTTGCGTGATCCGGAGCGGGCCCTCCGGGTACTCTGGTACATATAATTTTTGCCGCAAAACCGGGATCAAGTTTATCAATTCTCGGCAACAGATGGAATAGACTTTTATCACCTTTCCATAAAACCCCTCCGCTGAATGATGGTTGGTAACTTTCTATTTTCATACATACCTCTTTTTTTATATTATTAAAATATACAAAAAGAATATTTTTTGCTATTTTGACGCTCCCTGTCGTTTACAATTCTCAATAATTCTGCTTGCGGCGGGACTGTTTGTCATAAGTTTAATCTCGTTTTCTACCGTAATCCCTTCCGCGTCGGTTTTCCCGGGACCTTACCGGTATGCGTACATTCACCGGGGATTTTCGGGGTGGATAAATCAACCGCGCCGGCTGTTTCGACTGTTACAGGCGGTTACTATTTTTTGAAGTTTAATATTTCCGTCAAAAAGATTTTCTGTAACGATTCAAATTATTCCTGATAGCATCCGCATTTTTATTCACGTCTGCAGGATCAACCGAATTAACCCGAAATCGTTGTGTTCCCAGCATTACTTTTGTATGTGAAGGGATAATCTTTAAACGATTTAGAAAATTTAAAAATTTTGGTATTGGTTTTTCTGAATATGTAGTAACCTTAATAATAGTATTTACACGATTCGGATCATGTACTCCGGATACTCTACGACATTTAATTATTGCCGTAATACCGGGATCAAGTTTGTCAATTCCCGGCAACAGATGGAATAGACTTTTATCACCTTTCCGTAAAACCCCTCCGCTAAATGATGGTTGGTAACTTTCTATTTTCATACATACCTCTTTCTTTATCTTATTATTAAAATATACAAAAAGAATATTTTTTGCTATTTTATGTTCCTTGTCGTTTACAATTTTTAATAATTCTACTTGATGCTTCTTCCGGCGTAACAGTTTCCACCTCTCCCGTGCTGCGGGTTTTTAATTCCACAAGCCCGTCGGCAGCGGTTTTTCCCGCAGTAATTCTAAACGGAAATCCGATTAAGTCAGCATCTTTAAATTTTACGCCCGCACGTTCGACACGGTCGTCAAGGACTGCTTCCACACCGGCGTCTTGCAGTTCTTTGTACAATTTTTCCGCTATTTCCGTCTGCACGGCGTCTTGAATATTCACGGGCACAATCACGGCATGATAAGGCGCAATAGCAAGCGGCCACTTAATCCCGTTCTCGTCATGGCAGGCTTCCACCGCAGCCGCCGCTGTTCTGGAAATTCCTATTCCGTAACAGCCCATTACATAAGGCTTTGATTGGCTGTTTTCGTCTAAAAATACCGCATTCATTGACTTGGAATACTTTGTACCCAGTTTGAAAATGTTTCCTACTTCAATCCCGCCGGTGATCGGAAGCGGTTTTCCGCACTGCGGGCATAGTTCGCCGGCCTGAACAAGTCTTAAATCCGCATAATGATTAATTTCGGGCAGGCTTGCTCCGGTCATGTGTTTGTCGGTTTGGTTAATGCCGGCTACAAAGTTTTTTAAGCCGCGCACGGTTTCGTCAGCAATAGTTCTCACGCCGGTTATGGGGCCGATAAATCCGGGTTCGGCGTCAAAACCGTGTTTGCGCATCAATTCCTTAATCTCTTCCGCGCTTGCAATCCTGATTTCATTAACGCCCAGAGCATTCATTAATTTGGTTTCCTCAATGCTTTTATCAGCGCGGATTAACACCAGTACAGGCTCTTTATCCGCAATATAAACGAGAGTTTTCAGGATTACGGACGGCTGAATGTTCAAAAAGCGCGCAAGTTCTTCAATGGTTTTTGTGTTCGGAGTGTCAACAATTTTTGTTTCAATAAAGCCTCCGTCCGTGTTAACTTCCGGCAGCTTTGAAACGGCATGGTTAGAGTTTGCGGCATAATCGCATGAGTTACAGTAAAAAACATCATTTTCGCCCGAATCCTGGTCGGTAATTACCATAAATTCGTGGCTGACGCTTCCTCCGATTGCTCCTGAGTCAGATTGAACCATTTTTGTTTCAAGTCCGCAGCGTTCAAAAATCTTTGTGTAAGTTTTTGCCATGTTTTGATATTCTCTGTCAAGTCCTGCTTGGTCAACGTCAAAGCTGTATGCATCTTTCATTATGAATTCACGTCCGCGCAGCAGTCCGTAGCGCGGTCTTACTTCATCGCGGAATTTCGACTGAATTTGGTACAAGTTTACCGGCATTTGTTTATAAGATTTTATGCTGTCGCGCGCAACGGCAGTTATGACTTCTTCGTGGGTCGGCCCCAGACACATTTCATGGTTATGCCGGTCTTTCAGGCGCATCAGCTCTTTGCCGTAAACCTCCCAGCGCCCGGATTCCTCCCAGAGTTCGCGAGGCTGTACAAAAGGCATCAGAAGCTCCTGCGCTCCGGCTGCATCCATTTCTTCACGGACAATTGTTTCAATTTTTTTTAATACACGCCGCATTAGAGGTAAGTAGCTGTAAATTCCGCTGGAAAGTTTTCTTATATAACCGGCGCGTATAAGCATTTTATGGGAAATAACCTCCGCGTCGGACGGAAATTCCCTCAATGTTTGTATAAAAAGTTTAGACATCTTCATTTTTTGTACCCTCTTGTTTTAGGGAGTGTTAACATAATACTTGTACGTCATTTCAGCGCGTTAGCCCGGTGCGGCAATCCGACAGAATAACATTTTGACTGGATTTTCTGGATTGCTTCGTCGCTTGCTGCGCAAGCTTCTCGCAATGACGAAGCAATAGCTTGTTACCAATGCCCTTATTTTACTATACTAAAAATATACAATAATGGAAAGATACGACTGAAAAAAATTTCCGCCGTATCTTTGTTTATTTAATGTGTGCCGTTATAAATTAGGTGTTAATACTTCTTTTGCGTATTGTTCTATGTTCGGGGTGCTGATTTCAAATACATGAACTCTTCCCGCGCCGAGGTCAACCCGTAATTCGCCGTCAGCTGCCTGAAGAATACTCTCTTTTCCGTAAGACGGCAGAAGATTGTCTAAATCCTGAGAAGCTTTTAATGTAGGAACTTTTATGATGCATGCTACCGGACGGTTAACGTTTCGATTTGCGACTACAAGCAGAGTCCGGCCTTTAAAATGTCTGGCATAAGCTATTATCTGGTCGTTTTTATCGCTTTCTTTTTCCAACTCAATGAACGAGCCTTTGTTAATTATTTCGGAATATGCATCTTTAAATTTAAAAGCATTTCTCATAAAACTTCCGATTTCAGGGTTTTTGCCGCCCGGTTTTCTTGACAGATTGAATATATCAAGTTTTCCCTTGTGGACGGTCATCCGGTTGTTATCGGTAACGGTTACGGGATTGTATTCGTTTCCGTAAGGATACAGATAATAATCACCTGTCTGGTAGCCGTCGACAACATACGGGTTAAGCATGGGCAGCGTTACCTGTAAGCCCATTGTAAGGTTGCAGTAGTCCGTACCACCGTGAAACATTGGTGAAATGTCGTCATGGGTTGCAAAAGAGCCTATAAAAGATTTACCTTTATTATTTTCTTTATTCTCTTCGGAAGCTGATATGGAAAGCTGTTCTTTTACATATTTTATAAATTCCGAAGCCTTTCCCCATTCATGGAAAATATGATACTGCCCGTAAATACTGTCAAATCCTGCATTCCATGAATCTTCCGGTCTGTCGTAAGGCATATTCGCCTGTGAAGATGCATCTTCATAAGTGTATGTTTCGGCAAGCCAGCAGAATTCAGGGTCTTTTGCATGTGAATAGGGAATTATTATATCCCAGAATTCTACGGGCTTTGCTCTGGCAACATCCGCTCTTATGCCGTCAACTCCCAGATTTATACACCAGTCAATATAGTCTTTATGAAGCTTCAAAAGCGCGGGATTAAGAATTTTTTCGTTTTCGTTCAGCCAAGGCTGAAACATTTTTATGTCGTTCCAGCCTTGCGGAGTCTTTGCAAGTCCGTCGCGTTCTATTGCCATTAATTCCGGTCTTTCAAGAAACATATCATAAGAGGCGCAGCTCGGGAGGTCAAGCATAACCTTTATTCCGCGTTTGTGGCACTCGTCAATAAAAGCTTTGAACTGTTCATCAGGCGAGCGGTAATCCCTTCTGTCAATTAATTTTGGGTCTATTTCCGTAAAATTTGCCGGAGAATACAGCGAACCTGCAGTGCCCATTGCTTTTTGTCTGCCCGGAGGATGGACAGGCAGAACGTGAACGGTATTAAACCCGTCCTTCTTGACTTCATCCAGCCTTTCAACAGCGTTCAGCAACGTGCCGTGCTGTTCATTGCCGTCAATATATTCGTTGCCGTTTTTGTCCTGTGCGTTAAAAGTTCTTGGAATTATTGCAAGAATTTTGGCTCTGTTTTCGGTAAATAAAGTCTTTAAATCATTCTTATAAGGTTCTTCAGCCGGCTTAACAACAACAGCGTTTATCAGCGCCTGATTTTCCAAAAATTTAGACAAAATGTTTGTGTCAGAAGGCGCCGCAGGCGCCTTACGTACAGGGTTGCTGCGTATTATATCCATTTGTTGTTTAATCGGGTTTACTGCATTAATCATTTTTTATCTCCGTTGCTGCGGTTGAATTTGCGTGCGGGATGCCCGCCTTAGGGTTTTTCATTCTCCCGAAAAAGAATTGCGTACCTGCGGTTATTGCAAGTAACCCGCCGCCGACTGCCGCGAAAACTGCAAACCATTTATTACTGTTGTACTTGGATTTTATTGCTTTATAACAAAATTCATCCGGAGCAGAGCCGTTTAGATTGAATAATTTTAGCGACGAAATACTCTCGGTTAACCTTTCTCCTACTATATGATTAGGCATTTCGAAATTTTGCGCTCCGCCAATATGCCTGATAACATCTGACCTGTATTTGTTGAATTGTGCGAGTATATTGCCCAGCGCTGTTTTGGTGGCTGCATCCGGCGTGCTGTCATACATCAGTTTCATTGCGTTCTGGTATTGAATAAGGTCGTGGGAATTTTTCAAAGTACCTTTCATTTTAACCGCATGGTCGCCGGCATGCCCTTCAATGAGCATCTTTCTGCATGCCTGTGTGACATCAGAGCTGTCTCGGTCTGTCCGTCTGAAAAAGTCAAGTGTTACAAGCCATTTGTATGCATCGCTTTTTACACCGGCTAACCTGTTTTCCGCAAGCTCCAGCATTATATGTTTCAGCGAACCTGCCGTGTCAGCGCCGCTTCCGCGCATTCTTTTTGCGGTTTCATGCAGCCCTGATTCATCCAGCGTCTGCCCGATTTCATTGTAAACTTTGTCCGCGCATTCCTTGTATCTTTTAAGCTGAAACCTCTTATCTATCTCTTTAATTTTGGAAGCAATTGCAGAACATATGCGTTTATACGCCTTTTCGTCAGCGGCAACCTTCTCAATTTTTTTGTGAAGCAGAGGCGCTACAAGTCCGCGGTCAAATCTTGTCTGACGAATTTCTTTTTTGGTAAAACCTAATTCCTTCATAATGACTGCTGATATTTGATTATGCATTTCTCCGAGAACGGACGGACCGGATGACATTTTTGCCTCAAAATATTTATTTAATGCCGCTTCTTCCGATTTATATTTCATCAGCGCTTTTGCAAGTTTATCGAGTTTAGCCCGGGCGTCATAGGTGAGCGTTGACAGGTTTGTCTTGTTAAAAACCCCGCTTAACCTTGCGCCCGGCAGCTTTTCATTGATAACATATATTTTATCAACTAAAGTGTTCTCAAAAATATGTCTGATACCTTGCATGCTTATTTCATTTTCAAGCTTATATTTTTTCAAAGTCTCAATTAAACCGCCTTCACAGAAAAGCACTTCTTTTAACTGTGCTTTTGGGGTCTTGCCTTTGCACATTTTACCAAACGTCTCGTCACTGCCGGGGAAAACCCTGTTAAAAGCTTCTTCTGCGTAAGAGTCTGTTACAAGTCTGACTTCCGGTAAAACCTCTAGTGTTCGGAGCGACGCTCCGGGTAATTTACCCAGCTCTTCCCCAATGGCTTGTTCGGCTCTTTTATCCAAATTCCCCAGCGCTCTTTCTTCAAGAGCTTGTAAATCCGCTCCAAAACCTTCCGGAACAGGTTTTGCCCGTAAACTCACTTTACTGTAAATCCTCTTCAGTAAACGTGTTGTATTGCGTTTATCGACAGAATTTGCAAATTCTAATTCAAAAATGCTTCCCAAAGTACTCAAATGGCTGTTGTCAATTTCTTTGCCAATCAGATTTCTTTTATTAAAAATTTTTTCCAGCTTCTTTTTATCTATAAATATATTTCTTAACCGTTGTATATGTTTATAATCTTTAAATAATTCTTCAAGATTTTTCAGCATATCTGCCGCAACGTCTTCTTCTATGACAAACCTGCTCTTGTCCCATAAAACTCTGCCGGATTCATTTATTTTTAAGTTTTTTAATTCTTCTCTTAAAGTTTTGCCGACAGTTGCTTCCATGTTTTTGGTTAATATATCGGATACTGCATTAAATAAATTCTTATCTATTTTTTTGCCTTGCTCCGTCTCAAGAAAACTTTCCATTTTGTCATACATTGATTCATCCAACAGCTTTTTAGAAGCTTTTTCAAACTTTTCCGGTGTTGCAATAATGTTGTCAATCTGTTTATCACGAATACGATTAATCCATTTAGAAACAAAAGGTTCAGCTTTGTTGCAGGCAAGCCCGGCCATAATCGGTGTTGCAAAACCTGCTGACAACATCCAGAGTGTATTGTTTTGTACGGCGATTTTTCTCATTTTTTCCTGTATAAATTCGCGCCGGTTCGGAATATCTTCCGGTACTTTCAGCCTGTCTCCGATTTTGCGGATTTCTTCATCGGAATATAAATCCCACGGAAGGTATTGAGGGTCTTGATAAAATAATTTTTTACGCCCGAAACTGTCTTCATATTTTTTCATCGGGTTCACGCCGTGTATAAGCATAGAAGGCAGCTGTATCGCTATTTTAGGCCATACAGCCATTGACGCGAAAAACGCTGCCGGACCGACGAATTCCATGCCTTTAGCCAGAGGAGTCTGCCTTTTAGTTAACAGGTAACAGCCGATAGCCAACCCGCCGAGCATCATGCCTATATCATTCATCCGGCCGAGTTCGTGGTCATTTGCATTGCCGTTGATACTGTGCTTTACGGCATTTAAATTGTATACTGTGTTGTTAAACATCGCTGCCGGGGTATTCAAAATGTTTCCTTTTATCAAATGCCCTTTGGGAGGAAGCGGTTTTATCGGACGGCTAAGTTCCTCTTTGGGCGGAGCGGCTGTATAATTAGCTGTTGTTAATATGTAATTTTGAATTAAATTTGTCTGCATATTAACTCACCACATATCTTTCACTTGCACTAATAACATTTGACGCGTCCAGTCCGGATGTCTTTTGGGCACTGTTTAAAACATTGGCTACGCCCAAAATTGATGAGGCTGCCGCAGTAAACAGCAGCGCTTTGCCGGCGTACTTATAAGGAGGTGTTCCGTTATAGAAGGATTTCCAGCTTTCCTTAAACGCTTCTTTAAGAGCTTTCATTGTTCTTTTATATGCGGGTTCTTTTTTCCAGAATTTGTAATTTTTCCCTTCAAGACTGTAGAATTTATCCCAGGTTGACTGGAATGCAAACCCCACACCGACTGCAGCCCAGAGGTATGACGAAACGTTTTTGGCGGTGTTTGTTTTTACGGCAATTTCTCTTATCCGCGGTTTAACTTCCTGGTCCGAATCTTTTAAGTGAGTCCTGATACCGAGTTTTTTTGCAACTTTATCATAATATTTATTGCGTTTCTGACCCTTTGTTTCATTGCCGTAAAGCAAATCCCATACCGGAAATTCCACGCTTTCAAAAACCTTGTGGTATTCAATACTGGTAATATCTGTATCATTTATGCTGTCAGGCAGTTCGTAATTAACTTTTGCATAAGGTACTTCGGCATCTACGCCGGTCAGGATTTTAACCGGCAGGGTAACAAGCGGTTTTGAAAGTTGTTTCAGAAGCCCGTAAAGCACTACGCCTGCAGCCATTTTTTTGCCCAGTAAAGAAGCTTTTGCCCTGTTCAGCGGCGGGAAGAACCTGTTAGCTGCGTTAAACACGGTAATTAACATGGCGCTGCCGGTAAGATACGGGATTATGCCCATTGTCAGAAATTCGTAAAAATTGGCATTTTTGCTGCCTTTTAACCCTTTTACCGGATATATGCTCATTGCATTGGAAAATTTATCAACAGATATTTTAGTTCGTGTCCAAATATTATTTTTTAAAAGCTTAGTTTGCTGCTGTTCACGGTTTTCAGCTTCATTTGCACGAAAACTGAGGCTATTAAGATTTCTGACAGGTAAAATCATTTTTACTCCACACACATTTATACATAAAAGGATACTGAATGTTTTTTTTTGTTACCGGATTATCCCAAGATTTACATTCTTTTACAATGAAAACGTCTAACTAATTTTAACACACTCATAAAAATAATAAACAGGACTAAGTGATTAGGGTTGGTAAAATCAAACCATAACCATCCTGTCATGCTTATGTAAAGATATGTATAATTATATTTAATTTTTCTTAACAAACAGGCAATTATTTGCGCAACAAATACTTTATATATATGAGACAGTATAACTATAAGGAATAACTATGAGTTTATCAGAACTACAATTGCAGGAAGAATATGCTAAAAATCCTAATCTTAAAGATTCATACGGTTCTTTTGAAAAATACAAAGAATTCAGGCTTATGCAGGAGCAGCATCAACTAAGACAATCAAATGTTTTTGACTCGGATCTTAAAAAGTATGCAGACAGCTCGGATGAAAACTCCATTATGTCTGGTTATAACCGTAGTTTAGGTAAATTCAATGAACGCTCAGCGGAACTAATAGCCGCATATCAAGACCTTGACCCTGTTTACAAAGCTGCAAAACACGATTTTACAAAGTTTTCCCAATATATTGATGCAAAGGGTGATAATGCCTTAGGTTCTGAAAAATCCAGACTTGCAGACTTGAAAAAAGAGGCAGACAGCTCGGGATTTGCTTATGATGAGGCTTTATCTCTTGCATTGTATCATACACACAGCCTTCCGCCGTTTTTAGGTTAATGTTTGTTTCAGGGTCTCTTTGAATTAATGTTATTACCTAATATTAAAATCCTCTCCTTACAGGAGAGGAAGAATTTCTTAACGAACAGCGTGAGTTTAGAAATTCAGGTGAGGTGGCGCAAAACCGAATAAATCTTGGGTAGAGCACATGTCATGGGTGCAGGCTCAGCCTGCCCCCCTCACCCCAAACACTAAGCTCAACCTGCGGTTTCGCTAAGTGTTCACACCCTCTCCCGCAGGGAGAGGGATTCAAAAACATCCTCTATTGCCTGTTGGTAATCCTCTTTGTCAAAAAATCCTATCGAAAATTCGGCGTTTCCGGCAAAATGAATTATACAACATAATATTGCTCTGTTATCATGAATGACCGGTTTAAAGTCCTCTCCTTACAGGAGAGGAAGAATTTCTTAACGAACAGTGTGAGTTTAGAAATTCAGGTGAGGTGGCGCAAAACCGAATAAATCTCGGGTAGAGCACATGTCATGGGTGCAGGCTCAGCCTGCCCCCCTCACCCCAAACACTAAGCTCAACCTGCGGTTTCGCTAAGTGTTCACACCCTCTCCCACAGGGAGAGGGTTGACTTTTTTATTGCTTTGTCATTGCGAGGACGAATGTAGTGAGGACACTCTGCCGAAGCAAAACGATTAATTATCGTTTTGTGAGAGGAAAATCCAGTCAAAACAGTGAATTTACCGAATTGCCGCGTCGGGCTTACGCCCTTCTTGCAATGACGAAACCATAGTTTGTTAACACTGCTCGCAGGGAGAGGGATTCAAGAGAAGACTTCCTCTATTGCCTGTTGGTAATCTTCTTTGTCAAAAAATCCTATTGAGAATTCGGCGTTTCCGGCATGCTGTGCATCCAAAACAGGAATCGGCGGACCCGCAGGCGTTGTACGGCACGGGTTATGCAGGTTCGATATTACCCCGAAACTCCTGTGCAAAGTTATCAGCAGTGAATTCCCTTTTACTTCATATTCCGTCAAGCCCTTTGTGATTACGCCAAAGCCCTGCGCCCAAACAAAACGCTGCATTGGAGCGGTATTGGTTTTCGCTTCCAGCCCGCGTTTTTCAGGCAGGTTCTCCCGTATTTCATAGTCAGGGTCAAAATGCCTTTCTATTAATGTGTTCATGTCTTCCGAAAATGTTACGGTTACGGGTTCCGGCAAATTGAATTTAACCTGACGGAGTGTGTCCGGCATGTCCGGCAGAAAGTCTACTTTAAAATTCAGCAATTTAGAATTTTTCCGCAGCGTAACATTTACGTCAAAAAAGTCCGTACAGATGTCCATGCCGGAAATTACTCCGCCTTGAAGCACAGCTTTTGAGGATTTAATTTCAGCTTTCACTCCGGTATCGTTTTTAACCGCACCGAAATTGTACGCGTCGCCTTTGTCCTGATAACGGACAAATTCAATGAAATTTTTGTATTTTTTGCCGCAAATATTTAAAATATTTATTTTATTTTCCTCAACTTTTAATTTTATGTGCGAATTGGAAATTTCATTATCCGAGACAGACAGAACATCTTCCCCGCCCGGGTCTTTTATTTGTAAATAAAGTTCTTTGCAGTCTTCCGTAACAGGTATTCTTTGTGTATCGTGCAAAAGCGCGCTTTCAAACCCTTGGCGCGTACTGATAACCTGTGCGCCGGGTATAACTTCAGGGCTTTCAAATATGCAGGTGTGCAAATCGTTTGTAAGTTTCAATTCCTCAACGATAGTATTTGCGATTTGCAGAATTTTTTCATAGCGGGTAATGTTTTCCCTGTGCACAAGGTCGGTTGAACAGCCGCAAATTCCGTCGTGCGCCTGATTTTGAAGCAGCAGTTTATAAGCATATTTGATTATGCCCGCGTATTTATTCCCGTAATTTTCCTGAAGCCTGTTTGCCAAACCCAGTTTATATGTACATGCAGCATTGTACTGTTTAAGGTCCATTCTGGCGGAATAGTTTCCGGGCAGGATAAACGTGGCGCTGTTGTCCCGCAATTCATCATTCCAAACGGAGTTTTTAAAATTATCTTTAACAAGTTCAAAATACTCAAACGGATTGGAAAGAGTGATTTCGTAATTTCCGGAAATGGCGTTAACCTGATTGATTTGTTCGGAAATATCCGGTTCAACCCCGAGATGGTCGGCGCCGATTGGAAGCAGCAGTATATCGCCGGATTTTTCGGCAATTTTGTTCAATTCCGCTTCAATTAACCCGGCTTTTTTTTCGATTTCCGTATCCATAGAGAAAATGCCGTTAAAATATCCGCGCACCATATTAACCGTGTTAATCCCGTTAAAAGTAAACTCGGAAGGAATTGAAGCCGGACAGCCGCTCCAGACCATACATTTATCAATGCCGTGTTCAAGCAGTACCGGCGCAGCGTTTTTACTGTGTCCGAAAGTGTCCGCAAGATACCCGATAAAGTCCGTACAGCCAAAATTCCGGGCAATTTCCATGCCGATTTCAAGGTTTTTGGAAAAACACGTTCTGTCAGTCAAAAACTCATCAATTAAGCAATAAAACGGGCCGATAAAAAGTTTTTTTTGTGCAATAAGCTTGCGGACAAGAGTTTCTTTTTCCGGTCTGATTTCAAGGTAATCCGGAAGCGCTGCTGTCTGTCCGTCAAAATAAAACGAAGGAACTTTGTTCTGTTCAAGCAAATCCAGAACATTATCAAACACCCGCAACAGCCTGAGCCTGAATACTTCAAATTCGCGGTACCACTCTCTGTCCCAGTGCGTATGCACATATGCAATAACCTTTTTCTTCATAAGCACATTATAGCAGGAAACAGAGGTTAGTAAATAGTTTTTAGTGAATAGCACTTAGTAAATAGTAAATAGGGTTGAAAGGCTGAGAGGTCTGGAAAAAAAAACATCCCCGCCACGTCACTCCCTGAACAACCTTCCTGTCATGCTGAACTTGTCTTGGATTATTCGCAGTTCGCAGAAGTGTGCTCACTTAGACGAGTTTCGGGCTTTGCCCTCCACTCTTGCGAAAATCCGCTGTTTCAGGATCTGCACATGGCAAAAGCACACTATAACCTATACAATCCCTTTACTTCCCCGTACAGAAGGCAGATGCTGAAACGAGTTCAGCATGACAGGAGGTTATGGCTGGGTTTTAATAATCCTGTTCACTATTTAATACTAATTAATTGACATGTACAGCAATGACGAATCACTGAGAAGTTAACACTGCCCTAGTCTCTAAGTGCATTGTTATTTTTGTTTGCGTTTCCACTCGTTAACAGCATAAGCTGCAATTAATACCAGACAGAAATTTGCAAAGCAATTTAAAATATCCGTAACCCCTTTGGTGACATGCTGAAATAAAGCAATAAGGGTAAAATATCCTACCACTACAAGAATAATCATCCAGCTGCTTTCAAATTTTAAAGCTATTGATTTAATTTTTTTCCACAATTCATTCATTATTTTATTCCTCCTAATTCTTATTAATAATATTAAACTACAATTTTCAGAGTATGGCAACAAAGTAAACAAAATTAACAATGCCGTTAGTGACTAGGCAGGCTGAGCCTGCACCCAAAACACTGGGCTCTACCCGAGATTTATTCAACCTTTCAACTATTCAACCCTTCAACTATTTTACTATTCGCCTAATCACTTAGTCACTGATAAAAAGTCTTTCTAATTTACGCACAAAGCGTGTAAGGCGGTTTTCGGTTTTGGCTGTAATCGAATCAACCAGAATGGTTTTACACCCGAGATTTTTGCCGCACAATATATCTGTCAGCGGGCGGTCGCCGGCAAGAACAGTGTTTTGGGCATTCAATCCGTGTTCGTGCATAAACCTGCGTATCAGTTTCGGATCGGGCTTTTTCGCGTCAAAAAGAACGGGGAAATCAGATACGCTGCGTACTTTTTCAGTATAAGCAGGGTCGCCGTTATTTGAAACTACCCCGATGAAAAAATCTTTCCTTACATGTTCCAGCCAGACAAGCGTTTCGCTGCTGTAACACCCGGCGTGAGACGCCATAAGCGTGCTGTCTAAGTCAAACAAAATTGCTTTTATCCCGAGTGATTTTAACTCAGCCAAATCAATATGATAAATACTTTCTAAATTGTAATCAGGTTTAAGCCGCATTTTTCTAACCTTATTTTTTTGTAACGTCATAGGACCGCTGTCATTTTTTTCATACAGGCAGTTCTTGCAAGTGCGCAGCTGTAATCTTCCGGCGCCTGCGAAAGCCTTATGTAAATGTCGTCATTGGTGTTTCCGAGTTCAAGGCTTTCGCCCTGTTCGTTCTTAATCTCAAGAACTGTTGCTTTGAACTGTTCGGACGGTGTAATAACTTCTATTTCATCATTCAGGTGAAATTTATTTTTTACTTTAACAAGATAAAAATTGTCCTTTTGCTGCCGGAATTCGCAAAGGAAATCCGCTCCGGCAAGCCCTTTTGAAACATCATAATTGTAACTTTCCGCGTTATTATTCCCCATGGCAAAACCTTCCGTATAGCCGCGATTTCCGACTTTAAGAAGTTCTTCAAAATATTTATCCAAATCAGCTTTCGGATTTATTGCTATTTCATCCAGCGCTTTGCGGTAGGCTTTTGCTGCCGCCGAGACGTAATAAAGGCTCTTTGTCCGCCCTTCAATTTTCAGTGAATTCACTCCGGCGTTAATCAATTCAGGCAGGCGTTTTACAAGGCAAAGGTCTTTCGGACACAGAATATGCGAACCTCTTTCATCCTGATGAATTTCATAATATTCGCCCGGGCGGGTTTCTTCAACGAGTTTATAGCTCCACCGGCATGGCTGGGAACAGTTTCCGTGATTTGCTTTGCGTTCGCCGCCGGAAAAATAGTCGCTTAGAAGACATCTTCCCGAGTATGAAACGCATTGCGCCCCGTGAACAAAGCTTTCCAGCTCCACATCGGGCACATGTTCTCTGATTTCCGCAATATCCGCAATCGCCAGTTCGCGCGCCAGAATAATCCTTTTTGCCCCCAAATCCCGCCAAAACTTTACACTTTCGTAATTGAGAGTATTTGTCTGGGTGCTTATATGTACAGGGGTATCCGGCATGTAATTTCTTACAAGGTTAAAAATCCCGAAATCACTCAGAATGACGGCATCCGGTTCTGCATCCCGAAACCTGTCAATACAGCCTTCAAGCTGTTTAATATCGCTGTTAAACGCGAAAATATTCAGCGTAAGGTAGGCTTTTGCCCCGAGTTCGTGCGCAAGGCCGACCGCACGGTTTAAATTGTCAAATGTAATCAATTCTCCTTTGCGCATTGCCCTGAGGCTGAAGTCGGCAGCCCCGAGATAAATCGCGTCAGCGCCGTATTTAACAGCATATTCAAGTTTTTCGATATTGCCGGCGGGCAGGAGTAATTCAGGTAGTTCCATAGATGTATACTATCCTAAAGGTTGTAAATAATCAACCGATTAGGTGATGTCACGAATTAATAATTGCCTACAATATAAGTATAGGTTTTGATAATACAACCTGCATGAAAGGACTAAAATGCAAACAATTGAGAATGCTGCAACCACTATTAAGGAAATCTGGGAGTACCAGCACCCTATAATGCACACCTGGTTTTTGTTAAGTTCTTTGGCATTGTGCCTGACATTTGCCATGCTTTATTTTGTTATTTAATTTACCCTTACGGGAGTAATTCAAATTCAAAATTGAAAGTTCCTCTCCATACGGGAGAGGATGAATTTCTTAATGAACACGCAGTGTGAAGTTAGAAATTCAGGTGAGGGGGCGGTCAGGCTTTATTATTGCCCCCTCACTCCAAACACTAAGCTCAACCTGTGCGGTTTCGCTAAGTGTTTGTACCCTCTCCCGTAGGGGGCATTGTTAACTTTGCATTGTTTCGTCATTGCGAGGAGGGCGTAAGCCCGACGCGGCAATCCAGTAAATTCAACGTTTTTGACTGGATTGCTTCGTCCTCATTACATTCGTCCTCGC
>JAISCP010000069.1 GCA_031265495.1 Heliobacteriaceae bacterium
ATTAGAGACCGCTTCCTTATCGATTGCCGGTTTATAACTGCTGCGCAGGCATGATGAACTCATTTGTGCGGCTGAAATCACAATGGCTGCAAAAGTTATAATAACTTTTATCAAAGAACCTGAAAAGGTTCTTTGATAATGTATTACCGTTTCTTATTTCAATAATCTCATCCTGTTCAAATTCAAAATCAGGTTTGTTTCGCTGCAAAAAAACTGACATTGAGCACAGATGAAATTTTCCGCAGCAAATATTATGGCAGGTCTTTAAGCCGCATCTGTTATAATTTTCTTTTGCAATATCAGGGTCTTTTTTATATGTTTCGGTTAACACTTGAGATTTCGTCCATACAGTATCCTCGGGGTGCAGAAAATACCGGATATTATTTTCTTTGAGTATTTTTGTCAATTCATCGGTTTTAAGCTTTTCAGCCAGATCTTTGTTGCCTTTATAATTTGATATGGTTACATGCAGCCGTTTGACTTTTTTCATTGCCGAGATTAACTTTTTTGAAGGCAGAAGAGTTCCGTTTGTTATTACTACTATATGCTGTAATTGATTTTTGCCCGAAGCATATTCAATCATCTCGGGTAAGTCTTTTACCAGAAGCGTTTCTCCACCTACAAATTGAAAATAATATATCAAATCAACGCCTTTTAAGAATTTATCAATATCTTGTTTAAAGTCTGAAAAGCTGACCGGTTTTACATGCGCTTCTTCAGAATAATAAGGCATAAGATGATTACATTCACGGCATTGCAGTGTGCATTTTGTGGTTACCCTGTATTCCAGAAAAGGCATGGTTAGTTTGTTTGTTAACAAATAGCGCATCCGTAAATATTTATACAGAAACTTAAACCCGAATTTTTCGTAAAACAAAAATGAACCGCAAGTATTTGATACCATTTCATACCATTGTTTAATTTCATTTTTAAATTTCATTTTTAGAGTTTTACTCATTATTCTTTCTTTCTGTAAATATTTCCATACAAAAATCTTGTAATGAATCTTTACATATTTTAATGACGCATATTTATTTTTTTGCTAATTTCCCTCTCAGAACTGTGGCGTAATCCTTAAATTCTTTATTTTTATTGGTTTTTCCGTAATTTGTATTGTGTACACGGCGGTTCGTTGCAATCAGGTCAATCTTTTTTGTTTTAAAACCATATTCATCCAGTTTTGCCGAAAATTCAATTATTTCGCCTGTGTTGAGATTTTCATCAAAAAATCCTATGGTATCAAATACATTTTTTCTTATCAAAACCGCACCGGTAAAAAGTCCGTAGTAAGCATCCGGTTTTATTACGGCTTTGTTGTCTGTTGCGTCAGGTGAAAGAAAGTCTTTAACTTTTGCCATAACAACTGCCGTATCTTTATCAAACGCCTTGTACATTTGCTCAAGTACACCGGCATTCATAACGTCGTCGTGGTCGTGGAATAAAATAAATTCTCCGTTTGCTTCTTTTAAGCCGGTGTTTTTTGCCGCAACCTGACCTTTATTTGTTTCGTGCTTAACCACACGGCAGCCCATGCTTTCGGCGATTTGAACAGTGTTATCGTCTGACGCATCGTCCACAACAATAATTTCCATATTCATATTTTGTTTTTTAATTCCCTCAATTGCTTCTTGCAGATAATTCGCACCGTTTTTGACCGGGATTATTACTGATATTAGTTTATCAGACATTTCTCTCTCCTTATAAAACTCATAGCTACATTTTCACCGAAACGTTTTTTGTATTCATCAAAATTTTCGGAATTCAAAATGTTAGTTGCCAAAAATAATTCCAAATCATTATATAAATATTTTTTATCTTTTAGATGCTTGTTAATCTTTTCAAAATACATACGGCAAAAACTGAATTTTTCCTCAGTATTCACAAGAAAACGCGCAGAAAGCTGAAACATTTTTATATCATATTTATCCAACAGATTATTGTGTGAAAAATAATCAAAAATAAGGTCGTATATTTTCATTATAAATAAATCAGCATAATCACAATGTTTGCTAACGCTGTCGTCAATTTGCATGTAATGATAACATGTACCCTTAAATATAAAAGCTTTACCAAGGTGCGTATATGTCAAATAATGAAAATAAAGGTCTTCAGCCATATAACCTTGCGGAAATCTGATAGCGTATTTATCCAAAAAAGATTTTTTATACATCCGCGCCCAAACACCAACCAGTGTTTCAGAAATTGCTTTTTCTACCGGTATAAATTCACCTTCAAGTGTAACTTCATTGTAGGCAGGCGGAATATACAACTTACGCTTGTTATCTGTTTCATACAATATATTCAGATTAAAGACCATATCCGTATCGCTTTTTTCAAGCGCTGCTGTCATTTTCTCCAGATAATCATTATCAATATAATCATCGCTGTCCAAAAAATAAATATACTGACCGCACGCAGCATCCAATCCGCTGTTGCGAGCAGCGGCCGCACCCTGATTGTGTGTGTGGGTTATGATTTTAAAACGGCTGTCTTTTCGTGCGTATTCTGCCAAAATTTGACCGCAATTATCAGGCGTAACATCATTGATACAGATTATCTCAAGATTTTTATACGTTTGATTAACAACGCTGTCCAAACACCGCTTCAAATATGGCTCAACATTATAAACGGGTATAATTACCGATATTAACACTTTACCAAAACCTCCCCGAAAGCTTGTTTCATATTTTTAAAACTTTCCGCCATTAATGTTTCTTTTAATTCACCCAGATTATTTTGCATTTGTTCGTATTGTTCCGGCGAAATCTCTATTGCCTTTTTCATCGCGTCGTACAAATCATTGGTATAATGTATTGCTCTTGTATTATCCAACAAGTATTCATTACCCAGTTCTTCATAAATCAGACCAGGCGTTTGAAAAGCTAGTGTGTGCATGTAATTGCCGGTTATGCCATAGTGCATATACTTGTCAAAATCCTTTGTTGTCGGATCTGAATTAAAAAGTATAAAATCAGCATCTTCAACACAGTTAAATAACTGATTATACGGCACTCTGCCAATCAGCGTAATGTATGGCTGTATTTCAGGCGTTATATAAGCTTCAAGAGAGACTTTGTCAACCCCTACAAAAATAATTTCAAAATTACGGATGTTGTTTTCGTGCAGTTTTTTCATTGTATTAAACAAGTTATCAAAATTGCGTAACCCTTTTTTCCAAACACCGCCTATGCTGATGAATTTTGTTTTTTTATTTTTGGAGGTTATTTTTATATCGCCGAAATAAACCGGTGATACAAACGGGAGTTCTTTTTCTTTATATTTAATTTTGTCCCGTAAAACAAATACTCTGTTTTTATCAACCATCCGGCTTTCAAATGTTTCTGTTCTATTGTTTAAACTTGAAAGCTCGTGGCTTATGCAGTAAAGATTATTTTTGTTGTATTTTTGCAGGAAATTTCTCTCAAGCGACAATGCATAATGAAATCCGTCATGAGTCAAAACCGTCATTAAAAACAGATATTCATAGTTTACTAAAAAATCATAGAACTCTTGTTTGATCGGAAAATGTGCAAACTCAAACATTTTAAATCTGTCAGACGGGAAATTACAATTTACAAGTGAGTTCAAGCCGGTATGCTGCGCATCAACAAGTAAATGTACATCATAACCTAGATCCAAAAAATATTTGATAAATGCCGGATACACTTCCCCATGCCAAGGGTGAGGTTCTAAAACCGCAACGGTTTTACTTTTCATACCAGCATTTTTTATGAATTCGGATACTTCATGACTCATAACTTTCTGATCTTCGGCAGTTAAAATTAATTGTTTTTTATTCATTAATTTTTTTACCCTATCTAGTATTGACATATTATTTTACTCCTGCCGGTATCTTCATTCTTGCAATATCAGCTTCCGTCATCATGCGGCAAAGACCTTTGTAATCGGTTTTACGCTGCCAGCCCAGTTCCTTTTCGGCTTTCGACGGGTCGCCGATTAAAATTTCGACTTCCGCCGGACGATAAAACAGAGGGTTCACTTTTACCAGCATTTTACCCGTTTTTCGGTCAATACCGGTTTCATTTTCGTTTTCGCCGCTCCATTCAATATCCCAGCCGCAAACTTTTCCGGCTTCTTCGCAAAATTCACGGATTGAATGAGTCTCTCCGGTTGCAATAACATAAGTATCAGGTTTGTCCTGCTGAAGCATAAGCCACATCATCTCAACATAATCACCCGCAAATCCCCAGTCACGTTTTGCGTTCAGATTTCCCAGTTCAACTGGTAAATTTGTTTCATCTGCAAGCATTCTTGCAAAATGTTTTGTAATTTTGCGGGTAACAAATTCGTCACCGCGCATAGGGCTTTCGTGGTTAAACAAAATCCCCGAAGCTGCAAATACGTTGAAACTTTCGCGGTAATTAACGCACATCCAGTGCGCCGTAAGTTTGGCAACTCCGTAAGGTGAACGCGGATAAAACGGCGTTGTTTCTTTTTGCGGGATTTCCTGAACTTTGCCGAACATTTCGGATGTTGACGCCTGATAAAGCTTTGTATGCGGTGAAAATTCTCTTATTGCTTCCAATATATGCAGAACTCCCATACCGTCCGCCTGCGTTGTATAAATCGGTTCTTCAAACGATGCCGCCACAAAGCTTTGCGCTGCGAGGTTGTAAAATTCATCCGGCTGATAATTTTTCAACAAACGGCAAATGTTTGAAAACTCCAGTAAATCAAAATCTTTCAATTCAATTTGCTCCAAAATTCCATGCTCTTTGAGTTTTGTGAATGTATCCGTTGCTCCGCGCCGGTAAAGCCCGATAATTCTATAGCCTTTACCGAGCAGAAACTTTGCCAGATAACCGCCGTCCTGTCCTGTGATTCCTGAAATCATCGCTGTTTTTTGTTTAATCATGTTAAAACCTCCAACATTTTATCTGAAACTAATTTATAAGTCTTTTCCCAGCTGAACATTTTTGCCCGTTCAAGACCTTTTTGAATATATTCTTCGCGCAATTCAGGATGAAAATACAAAGCCTCATAAGCTTTTATAATTGCCTCCTCATCTTGCGGGTCAACTGTAATTGCCGCATCGCCAACAACCTCCGGCAGCGAGCTTGTGTTTGAAGTCACAACCGGCACCCCCGCGCTCATCGCCTCTAAAGGCGGCATCCCGAAGCCTTCGTAGAGGCTTACAAAAGTAAAAAATAAAGAGTTACTGTAAAGAGTATTCACATCCTCATCATCAACATAACCCAGTACACGGATTTTATCTTCATCAAACAAATCACCAAGATCGCCTTTCAAGTAATCATAAACACTCCTGTAATTTGAACCGCCAAGATAAAAATAAAAATCATCAATATTGTTTTGCTTGATAAATTTAAGGAAACATTCTATCTGCAACAAGGTTTGTTTGCGCGGGTCATTTAAGGTGCAGAATGAGAACAAATATTTTTTTGTTTCATCATATTCAATATTGTATTTTTTCAGTACTTCTTTGATTTTAGTGTCGTTTTTATCCGGGTAAAATTTCTGTGCTGTTGCAATCGGTGTGACATACATTTTGTCAGCATCAAGCATTGGGAAAAACCTCAAAAAATCATCCTTACAGCTTTGGGAATCGCAAAAATAATACGTATTTTTTGTAAAAATGTTTCTGTAATAACCGTAAAAATCAGCGCCTTTATATAAATAATGCTTAAACAGCAGCGGAGTTGTATCATATAAGAAATAAAAATGCGGTAACAGGTTCGCATTATCACCCACATCAAAGTTTATGCCGCCGTTAAAATATGCGTCATAATCTATAAGATTAAAGTTTGGATTTTTGACCAAACAAATTTCATTATTTTTCCGTACCGGATAAAAATCGCATACAAACTTACAATCTTTAAATAACGGAAGTTTACTCAAAACAGGCCGTTTACGATTACGCTCCAAAAAGAGCGTAACATCAAAACGCTTATCTTTAATAAATTGTTTAACAAGATTAAATACCACCCAAAATATTCCGCTTCGGAAACCCATTTTTTCGTCAATATTAGCCAGCGTTGTAGCATCGAATAATAATTTTACCGGAAGTTTTATTTCATCTTTTCTGAATTTTGCAATTAATTCGTCAAAAATGGCTTCATATTCCGGATTAGAACGACTTTTCCCTTGCCTGGTCCAGCAGAAATCTTCAAGAAGCCTGTCAAAAATAATTTTACGGTCTTCATCTTTTAAACCTGATTGATACACAAAATCCATAACGGTTTCTATATATTTAGCATAAGAAAGAATTTTTGTTTTATGCCACACTTCTGAATTCAGACTGCCTTCGCGGCGGCAATAGTAATACTGCGCGTAATTTATCACTTCCACTTTATCGGCAAGGATTGCGGCTTTGATTGCAAAAACAGGGTCTTCACCAACCAAAAGCCCGAGCGGAAATTCTATTTCGTTTTTCAAAATAAATTCGCGCCGGTAAATCGCGCTTGTGTACTGGTTCCAGAAGTTAAGTTTATTTTGTTTGATTTTGACATTTTGTTTGTCGACTTCAATTCTGCCGTTCGGATGGACTAATTTTAAATCAGCGCCTTTTACAATATCTGCGCCGGTTTGCAGCATGCGCTCGTAGAGTTTTTCGTAAAAATCCAAATCCACATAATCATCGCTGTCAATAAATCCAATGTATTCACCTGTTGCCGCTTTTATGCCGGCATTGCGCGCGGCTGCGGCTCCTTTGTTTTTTGCAAAATTAATTACACGCACACGGCTGTCTTTTGCCGCATACTCCTTCAAAACCGTAAGCGAACTGTCGGTTGAGCCGTCGTTTATGCAAATGATTTCAATGTCTTGCAGCGTCTGGTTAAGAACGCTGTCCAAACACCGCCGCAAATACGGCCCGGTATTATAAACAGGGATAATTACCGAAATTTTTGGCATTATTACACCATTTTGCTTTCGCGTCTTGAAACATCTTCTGCATCAGGATTTAGAGCTGCTTTATCGGGCGCCCAGCCGGTTTCTTCCTTAACCTCGTGAATCGGATCGGCCAGCAGCAGCTCCTGCGCATCGCTGTATTCGCGCACATCCGGCGTAAATTTATCTTCCGCCGCAGCTTCCGCGTTAATATTTGCCGCTGAATCTCCTGTTCCGCCCGTTATTATAAGTTCATTATCCGCAAGCGCTTTAACAAAGGTATTAAAAATTTCCTCAATGTCAGCAGGCGCACCGGATAAAGATTTCAGCGCAGACAAAATATTCTCCGTTGAAACCCCGTTGATTATGTTTTCAAAAACAGTTGTTCCAAACCCGTTCATGCCGTAATAAATTCCGGTCTCGCTGTTGATAACTATTGCGACTCCGTCTGTTATATCCGCAAACATTTTTTCCTCATTTAACACATAATTCGTCATTACTCTTTTCCTTTCTTTTATTATAATCTGTTATAAAATTCCTTAAACATTCCACGTTTGCCTGAATATCCGCACACAAATTTATCTTGTAAAATTCAAAATCATTCACAAAACTCATCAGCTTTCGGATGGTTTCCATATCATGCCTGTCGCCGGTCTGGTTGATTGTGGAATGGATTAACTGTGTAATCGCTCTGCCCTTGCTGTATTTATCGCACGGCACAATTTCCGGTTCCGGGCCGCTGACAATCTCGGGGAACATACAAACACTTATCGGATAATGCCGGCGGAACCTTTCATGATACGGCGCTATATTTATTACATATTTATCCTTGCGCGCGTTGTTTGAAACAAATTTACCCTGCAAATCGTTGTAAAGTTCATTATACATTCGCGGCGATAATGTAATTATCGAATAAATAGGGTCGGCGTATAAGCCTGTTTCGTCTTTGCTTAAAGTAAGATAATCATCCGAAACATATTCGAATCCTTCCATCATTGCAAGCACTGCAAGAGTTGATTTTCCGCGCTGCCCGCGCGCGCAAAACAAAATTCCTTTGTTGTCCAGACCGACCACAGCTCCGTGAACCAGTCCGCTGTTTGGTGTTTTGATTATTTTGTTAAGTGTATGAACAAAAATATGCCCTTGTTTAATAAATTCTTCCGGCTCAAGGTTTTCCGCAGCATAATAATAGGTATTTGTTTTGGGGTTGTGCGCCTGAACAATTCCGTTATACGGGTCAATATTGAGCAGCGGTTGGTGTTTGGAATACGTTTCGTCAAAAACTTGCAGCGATATTGATTTTGTTTTGAAGGCAAGCATTTCAACCCGTAAGCGTAAATTTGTTTTCGGATTGAATTTTTCATCAAGATTTAAAGTCAGGGCTTTTATGTCTGTTTCTTTCCAAATAACTAATGTTGCGTCATGGTGCGGCGCACTGTTTTTTAAAACGTATGTTAATTGTTTTTGCACATGCGGCGTGAATTCCGGCGAATAATTAATCAGCTTTACAATATGAGTGCCCAAATCAAGGTATTTAATCCATTGCGGAGTTTGGCCGGCATGCTCGTCCAGCCTCTTAAAATAATGTCTTAATTGTTCTTGCGAAGGATTATCTATGCGCATTTTTTTGCCTCCAACTGCTCATGTGCTGCGACGAAGTTACCACTCAGCGCTCTTTTCAAAAATAAATCAACTAAAAATTCGTTATCGCGGATGGATTTCATATAGACATATTTTGGCTTCATTGCTAAATACTTCAGCAACAATGAAGGATGCCGCAGAGCATTTTTTAATTTCAGCGTACGGTTTTCATCTCTGAAGCCCAGAAAATACAGCTCATTATAGACTATACGGCTGCACTCGCGCTTGGTGTGTCCTTCTATGGGTAAATTCACGCGGAGTTTGTCCGGCAAAAGTCCCCGTACAATTTTTTCAACAAACTCTGCGCCGATTTTTATGCTAAGCTCGGAATTTGTTAATTTTGAGTTTTCTGTCAATATTTGCCAATCAAAATTTTCCTGCTGCGAAAGATACTGCAAATCAAACAGTGAAAACAAAATACCTGTAACGGTTGATTTTGCGGTCATGTTTTTGACTAAATTCGTTAATATAATAAATGCCAAATCCTCATTGGACGGCAATAAAACATCTACCCCAAAGGCATTTACTTTGCGCGCACGCGCAAATAACTTTTCGTTAAACTCAGGCGAATATGTATATTTTAATCCTCTTTTTAAGTTCCAGTCATACATTAAAATAAAGCGGTGAATATCAATTTGTCCCTGCAGGTCCGGCGTGCACATATCAAATGAATGCAGATGTCTGCCGTAAGCTGAAAATCCGAATTTTTCGATAACAGCAACCGCTTGTTTAAATTCATCATACGGAACAAGTATATCAACATCGTTCATGACGCGTGAAAGTTCCGGTCTGAGAGCCTTCATCGCCGCGCCTTTAAAAAGCACAGGCACAATTCCTGCCGTATTCAGAGCTTTGCCGACTTTTGAAAAATATGACAATGTTTTTATATTAGCAAATCTGTGAAAATTAATTAAGCCTTTCAGTCGGGGAGTTTCATAGTCGCGGAATTTTAATTCGGGATGCGCTTTCATGAGATAAGAAAGCATCAATGATGCAGTTCCGCCTTTTTCTTCAATATCCCAAACTTTCAAAAAGTTATCTAAATCCTGCTGTGACGGACTTTCAGCAAAAATCAGGTTAAGCAGTTTTTGGTCTTCTTCTTTTACAAAATCATTGTAAAGTTTTTTGACGAGAATTTCCAGTAAATATTCGGTTGATTTTTTGTTAAATAATGTAAAAATACCTGTTAAAACGTTTGTATTTCCCAAATAATCTTGTGTTTCCGTCATTACCATTCTCTAAAATTTGTACTATGAATTTATTTACCGGTAAATTACCGGTAAGTAAATTCTACAATAAAAAAAATAATATGCAAGTTGGTTATTAGTGACTAAGTGAATAGGTGAATAAGAGGTATGGAGGACTGGAGGGATAGCTAAAATTAGTTGAAAGGTTGAATAGTTGAAGGGTTGAATGGTTGAATGGTTTAATGCCCTTCTCCCTCTGGGAGAAGGTGGCACAAAGTGCCGGATGAGGGTTTGATGGATTAAATCCGGCTTATTTTTTCTTTTATTTTCGCCGTTAAAGCAGAATCATTCCCGGCGAATGAAAGCGCTTTATTTAAAAGAGATTTGGCTTTTTCGACATTGTTGTAGCCGAGCATAATATCAGAGGCGCTTATATAATTTTCAGCGGCTTTATCGGGTGATTTCGCCTCAGTATAATGCCGGATTGCCTTTGAATATGATTTTAGCGCCTCCTGAGGTTCGCCGAACTTCTCATGCGCGCCTGCAAAGCTTGATGAAATATATCCTTTTACTTTTGAATTATCGGTCTGGTCGGCAAGTTCCTGCGCAATACCGTAATAATCGCGTGCATCCTCAAACATGTCAGTATAAATATTCCCGATTTTAACAAGCGCGGTTGATTGCGCGGTAAAGTTTTCCGCTTCGCCGCCAAAAGAAATTGAATTGAAATAATGTTCAATAGCAGGGGTAATATAATTTGTGTCATCATAAATTTGAGCCATAGAAAAATGCGCTTTTGTTTTAACATTGACATCATTTGTCATTTCTACGGACTTATTATAACTTATCAGCGCCTGAGTGAAATAATCGTGGTCATCGTATATTTTTCCGACTTCAAAGAAAATTTTTGATTCCATGTCAATATCGCCGGCTTCCTGCGCTTGTGCGAGCGCTTCGCGGAAAGCCAGAATTGCTTCTTTCGGTCTGTCTGCTTTTGCAAGTTTTTTAGCGCCGGTAAATAAACTTTTTAACGGGTTTTCCTGCGGATTTTCCGGCAAACTTTCATTTTTGGGCTGAGCTTCCTTAACGGGCTGCTCAGTCGAACCTTCCGGAAATTTTACCAAAAATTGCGGATTTATGCTGCTTTCGTCATATTTGAAATCAATTTGCTGTAAAAATAATGCGTCAACCCAGTTTTCGACAACTTTTGACTCTTTGTTCAGGGTTTCGGAAATATATTTATCCAGAATAGTGGAGGCGTTTTTGAGGTTTGATTTAATTAACCGGACATTAGGATCGCCTTTGCTGACCTGTTTTTCAATTAATGATAAATAGCCGTTGACTTCATCTTTTAAATCATCAGGGGTTCCGATTGCCGCAGCTGTGTTTCTGAAATCTTTTAAAATTTGGGCAATGTTAATTGTGGAATTTTTCTTGTTTACGGCAAGCGACTCGGAAGCGTCAGCCGCCCTTATTTGTGCATTTTTAAACGCTACAGGCTGAAAACCCGGCGGCGCGGAAGGTGTTCTTTCCTCAATATATTGCAGCCCTTTACTTCGTGAGTCCTGATTCGCCTGTTCCTCACGGTGGGTCCGGGAAGCCGATTGTTCTTCATCTTCCTTCTTTTTAATCTGGGGGCGTACATTTATGTACGGCCGCTGTTGTATATTTGATAAATTCAACCCCATCGCGGAAATTTTATTACCTCAATCCAAGTACTACTACCAGCATACTACGTTTTCACCTGTTTTTTGTCATCTTTTCGGATGAAATCGTTGGTATTTATTTAAGGTTTATTGCGCGAAAGTCAATTGCTCCCTCTTTCATGTTCACTTAATCAATTATCTTCGCCAGCTTAAAAAGGTAATCATCTTTTTTACCCGATTGGAGGCCTGTCGGGATGAAGTGTTCCTTAAACCTTTCCACAGCATAACGGTCGGTCATGCCGGAAATGTAATCCGTTACAATTTGTTCAATTTTTGACTCATCGCAAACAGGTTCCAGCATTTCGGTATACAGGCAAAACAGTTCCTGCACAATCTTTCTTGCCTTGTTTTCCTCAAACTTCGCCGGAGATTCCTCGTAAACATTCGCAAACATCCATTCGCGCAGTTTTGTCGTGTAAGCCCAGCCCTCTTCGCTCATCGCCACTGCCGGTTTACCGGCGGAATTGTTCACGATTTCCTTAATCATTTTATTTAATCTTTTACTCTGAATTGAAGAAAAATATTTTATGCAGTCTTTAGGCAAATCACTTTCTGAAATAATTCCCGCACGGATGGAGTCTTCAATATCATGGTTTATGTATGCAATCTTGTCCGCAAGCTGTACAACCTGCGCTTCCGGCGTCATTGGCTTATAACCCCAAGAGTGCGTTAAAATTCCGCTGATTGTTTCGGCGCAAAGATTTAAATCTTCCAGAACTTCCACCACACGCACGCTTTGCAGGTTATGGTGAAATCCGCCTTTAACTAATTTATTTAAAACCCCTTCGCCGCAATGCCCGAACGGTGTGTGTCCCAAATCATGCCCGAGTGCAACCGCTTCAACCAAATCCTCGTTTAAATCAAGTGCGCGCGCAATAGTTCTGCCGATTTGGGAAACCTCAAGCGTATGGGTAAGACGGGTTCTGAAATGGTCGTCAAACGGTGACAAAAACACCTGCGTTTTGTGCTTCAACCGCCGAAAAGCTTTTGAGTGGATAATTCTGTCCCTGTCCCGCTGAAAATTTGTACGCATCGGGCATTCGTCTTCAGATTTTTTGCGCCCGTGAGAAAACCTGCTTTTCGTGGCAAACTCGCTTAAACAGGCAATTTCCCGTTCTTCAAGCTTGTTTTTAATTGTGTTTTCGGTTTTCAGCATAATGCTTCTCCAATTGCAAGCGCGGCTTCATGCGCTGAATTTTTATCCGACAGCAATGCTTTTACTTCGCCGAGCTGCCGGACGATTTCTTCCCGGCAGTCTTCGTCATACAGAAATTTTTCAATGTTATAAGTTATATTTTGAACGTTCGCACCGTATTGCAGGAGTTCCGGCACAATCAGTTTTCCCGTAATAATATTGGGCAGCGACACAAATTTTGTACACACAAGCATTAAATAAATTAAATGAAACAGCACAGGGCCGCGATAGGCGATTATCATGGGAATTTGGTAAAGCGCCGCTTCCAGAGCAACTGTTCCCGACGCTAAAATCAGTGCGTCCGAAACGCTCAGGAGCGCCTGGTTTTCACCTTTGATTACCTTGAAATCAGTACCTTTTAAGTATTTTGAGTAAACCTCGTCCGGCAGGTTCGGGGCCTGCGAAACACAAAACTGCAAATCAGGATGATTTTTATGCAGAACATGCGCTGCTTTTATAAATAATTTCATCAGGTGTTTCAGTTCAAACACACGTGAACCCGGAAAAATTGACACGAGTTTTTTATTTTCGTCTAAACCGTGTTTTTTAAAAAAAGTTTTTCTGTCAGCTTTGGGCGGAAGCTGCGATATAAGCGGGTGTCCGCAGTAGTGTACCGGAATTCCGTAACTTTCGTATAATTCTTTTTCAAACGGGAAAATACAGAGCGCTTTGCCGATATTTTTTTTAATGGTATTAATCCGCCATTTACGGCTTGCCCAAACCTGAGGCGGAATGTAATAAAACATTTTTATTCCGGCTTTTTTCAGAAACCTTGAGATATTAAGATTAAAAGCCCCGTAATCAATCATAAGCACCAAATCGGGCTTATATTCTTTGGTTAAATAATTTACCAGCTGTCTGCCCAGTATAAAGTGGTCGGTTATAATTTTGAACGAAATCCCGACTTTTCCCATTTTTTTGTGGTCGGAAAAAAGTTTAACTCCGGCGTTTTTAAGGTTTTCACCGCCAATTCCTTCTATTTGAAGCTCGCTGCCGCTGTTTTTGCGTAATTCTTCAACCACTTTTGCCGCGTGTATATCGCCCGAGTGCTCGCCTGTTATTATAAAAAGTTTTTTCATACTATACCGCCATGATTACTATGCCGTGTTTGTCAGCGTAACTGATAACCTTTTCCGGCTCAACAATAATAGTTTCGTCCGCTTCCAGCGCAATGAGTTTTGCATGATATTTGCGCATATTTTTCAAGGTTCGCAGGCCTATTGCCGGAATATCAAACCGTTTATCCTGCTTGGGTTTGGAAACTTTTATTATACATGCGCCTTTTCTTGCCAGCTTTGAGCCGCGCCGGATACATTTATCAGTGCCTTCAATCGCTTCCACTGCCATAACCATTTTATCTTTCACCACAACTGTCTGCCCGACGTCAACTTTGCCCATTTCTTTTGCAAGCCAGAACCCGTAATTTACATCATCCAGCTGTTCCTGAGTCGGTTTTAATTTCCCCAGCACTCCTGCCGGTATCATCAGGTTTTTTATAAATATTGTCTGGTCAAGCACTGTAACGCCTGCTTTTTCAAACTCACGGACTACCAAAAGCATTACCTCATCGTCATTCCATCGTTTGATAGAACGGATTAATTCTATTGCGCGGGAATCAAATTTGTACATCTTCAAAAGCACGCCCTTGTTAACTTTGCCTATAAAGGTTGCCTGTTTGATTTCTTCATCCTTAATTATTTTTTCTATTTTAGCGACTTCTCCCGGACAGCATGAGTAAACTTTTGAACAGTGTTTTTTTAATTCATTTGCATTATCGTTGGAAAATGAAATGCAAATGACTTCAAAGCCGTTTTCTTTAGCGTATTGCGCCATTTTTACCGGCAGGCTTCCGTCCCCTGCGATTAAACCCTGTTTACGCTCTAATTCCATTCCGTCTCCTCTTTTGGCGTCAAAAACGCCGGTTCGGCGCAGCATTTTTTTAAACTGTTTATTTGTGCGGCTTCATGTTCGGTAAGCGGCGCGGCGCCGCCTAAAATTTTTGCATTTAAGATAGTTTGTGCGTATGCTTCGGCTAATTCAAGCTTTAAATATGCTTCTTTTATTGTTTTTCCGCCGATTATAACTCCGTGATTAGCCATTAAGACCGCGCTGTAATCTTTAAAGTATTTTGCCGTTTTTTCTACAAGGTCGTTTGATGACGGCAGCCCGTAGTCTGCGAGTGGAATTTGACCGAAATAAAATACGTTTTCAGCCATGAGCGGTTCATCCAGAGGAATTCTGCACGCTGCGAACGCGCTCAGGTACGGAGAGTGAACATGTATTATGTAATTAATATCCGGTCTTGTTTTATAGAATTCAATATGAAGCATTTTTTCCGAAGACGGTTTTTTGTCTTCCTCAAGGGAGTTTCCCTCAAAATCTGTCAGGGCAAAGTCGTTTTCATCCAGATAACCGTTTGCGCTGCCGGATGTTGTTATTAAAACTTTGTCATTCAGTCTTGCCGACAAATTACCGGAAACACCCGGCGTGAAATTTTTTTCTCCCGCAAGTTTACCGTATTTTATTAACTCTTTTTTAACATCTTGTATCATAATTGTTCTTTATCAGGGTCTTCAATTTCTATAACTTCCGCATACTGCATTTGGGTTTTCATTACGGGAACATTGTCCTCAAAAATTGTCATTTTGCCTGTACTTTGTGAAGACAGCCTGTCGGGATTTTTGATTTCCATTTTCTCAAACTCAACGGTTGAACCCTTTAAATCCAACGCCATTGCAATAGTAAAATATGTTTGTTCGCGCATAAAATCGTAGCCGACCGTTACTTTAAAATCATCCGGTCCGACTGAAACGAAAAAGGTGCATTCCTGCATGGGTTTTTTATTCGGGGCGTCGTTTAAGAGGTTAAATGACCCGCGCCATGCAAGAGTAAGATATTTATTAACTCTTAAAGCTTCACGCAGATATACGTTGGAATGCCCGAATCTGTACGTATCAAATATTACCAGCGGTGTATTATCTTCGTATGCGGACAGATAGTAGCCGATATCCTGCATCCAGTTTTTATACTGTGTATGAAGACGGGGGCCTATACGGCCTATCATCTGTGTGTCGCCTGTTCCGTACAATGCCGCGCTGCCCTGCAGGGACATACTGAAATCCACAGCCTGTCTTTTTTCAATATTTTTATAAGAAAAAAGCGACTGGTCGATTTCCGCCATGTACTTCATACGCATTGTTCCGGTATCATTTGAATGTATGCTTTCAAAACGCCTGTTTACATCCCCGTCCTTAATGTAGCCGATAGAGGCTCTGTTTTTGAAAGTTAAATTCAAACCTTCGGCTATGGAATTTTTTACGACAGCGCTGTCTTCGTAAATTAATTCAGTCATATATTTTGACATATTCCGTCCCATAAACCAGTCTTCGGTAAAGGAATTAATACCGTATTGCAGGCGCAGTTTATCATCAAGCTCTTGTATACCGCGCATAACTATCATGTTGCCGGCGCTGCCGTAGGCAAAATCCGTTGTATTATTAGCGCTTCTGTATTTTAAAGCTCCGCCCACGCCCAAGCCGCTTCTGTTAACAATCAGCGGCAAAACTTTCAGCACAGCTCCGTTCGGAATATCAAAAACAACGCCGGGGCCTGCAAACATACCTAAATTCGCACGGCTGCCGAATTCGGGATAATTTGCTTCCGCATAATCCGATTGTTTGTTTGTATGAGCCGTAAAAGACGGTATTCTAAACAGCTTTTTATCTTTAAGGTAAATCGTTGCGTCTTTAATTGTTACTACGTCATGTTCTTTTTTAGCGTTAACATATATTTCTTTTGCTTTAATATTATATGTCGGATTTGCAATTGTATCGCTGATATAAGATTTGTCGTCAATCATCATGTTGTCGTAGTCGGTTCCGTGAATCATTATTGTTTTCAGTTTTAATATGTAGGACTCATGCGCAGTGAGTTTACCTTTGTTGAGAATAACTTTATTATCCTGTGATTCTGCGTCACGCGCCTGAATCGTCAGGTAATCTTTTTTAGCGTGAAAATTATCCAGAAAAGCTGTTTCTTCGTTTGTATTTATCTGCATAAAGTCGCCGTACATTGAAGAGCCGTCTTTTATAAGTTCCACGTTGCCGTAGGCTTTCAGGATATTTGAAGATACGTTATAAACCATTTTATCCGCTTTAAGAGTGGTGTTTTGATTTGGAAAATTCAGAACGGGACTGCCGAGCGCGTCTATTTCATCGCGCTCCGGGTGGTATTCTATTGTGTCTGCGTCAAGCAGCATGTCGTTGGAAACTGCGTGTTCTTTTATCTCTCCGGTTAATTCCAGAGCAGCGGCGTCCTGATAGACCGGCAGGTCTGAAGATTGCGCGGGAAGGTCTTCAGCGGCTTCTTGGTTAAGAGGTTCTTTATTGACGGGTTCTTTGTTAGCGGAATTTTTATTGCGGAAATAATTTTGTATATTCAGACGTCCGCGTTTGAACAGCGGCATAGAATCGGTATTGACGGTTTTTGCTTTGGTTTCGTAAGATTGTACAATCGGCAGGTTATGCACGGGCGCTTCGTAAAAATATTCATCAAGTTTTTCCAGACTCCCTGAATTAAACTGTTCGGAAATAAAGTCTTCCGCAGCGAACACAGGGCTTGCCGGAATTAATATTAATGCTGATAAAATTAATAAAATGTTTCTTTTCACGTAACCTCTAAATATAATTCAGCGGATTATTAGGTTTACCGTTGACTCTCACTTCAAAATGACAGTGAGGTCCGGTGCTGTAACCCGTTGTGCCTTCGTATCCTACAACATCGCCCTTGTTCACATATTGTCCCTGCGAAACTTTTATTGAGGACATATGCGCATACAAAGTCGTTATCGGTGAACCGTTAACGCTCCCGTGGTCGAGAATTACTACTTTCCCGTAACCGCCGTACCAGCCGGAGAAAATGACTCTGCCCGCATTAGACGCTTTTATGCTCCCGAGATTGGGGCCTGCTATATCCACGCCGGAGTGAAATGTTCTGCTGTTAAATATAGGGTGGGTTCTCCAGCCGAAAGGAGAAGAAATTCTGCCGGCTATGGGACGTGCGAATGCTCCCGAAGATGCAACCGCCGTACCTTTATTTTTGCTTATCATGTTCTGAAGATTTGCAGACTGCCGCGCAAGTTCACGCTCGGTTCTTTCATAGTAAGCGCGGTCTGTTTTCAGCTTATTCAGCATAGTTTGGTTTTTAGCTATTGCTTTTGTAATATCTTTTTTCTGTGTACTAATTGAGTTAATTGACTGTGCCAGTAAACCTTTTCTTGTTTCAATATCGTATTTCATCTTAGCCAGACTTTGGGATTGAACTTTAATTTGCGTCAGACGGCTGTAATCTTTTCTCAGGATTATTTTTTCAAAGTAAATAATATCCAGCAGAGTGTTTAAATCTCCGGCTGAAAAAATTAATTGAAACATGCCTATACGCTGGTTTTTAAAGACTTTTCTAATCCTGCCCTGCATTTGGTTATTAATAGCGTTATATTCCGCCATTGAGGTTGAATAATCTCTTTCCAGACGTTTAAGCTGACTTTCCAGACTGTTGAGTTTTGTCTGCGAAACCGCAAGGGTATTGGTTGCATTTTCAAGTTTCTGCTGATTTTTGACAAGCTTATTTTTCTCCAGACCTTCAAGAACTTTTAAGCGGTGGATTTTATCGTTTGTTGACTTCTGCTTTTGCTCTATTGTAGGCGCACCGAGAGCTGAAGTACTAATTATTAAAAATGCCAGAACAGCTGTAAATACTTTTTTACTCATATAAACCTTATTTTACAAGAATGGGAAGCATCATTAAACCTACGGTCCAGGCGATAAATGTAACGGCTATAATACCTACTATAAGTTTTTGATGTTTTCTGAAAAATTCCATAATTCCCCTTGAGGTTAACTATCATGACAGCATTATAGCATTAAAAAACGGAAATTGTCAAAACGGCAGTTAAAAAGTGTCCGTTATATTAAGTTTCGTAATTTTTAAATAAGTGACTAAGTGAATAGGTGATTAGGAAGGAGGAAACAGTAAAGAGTACCCCTCTGTCATGCTGAACTTGTTTCCACAACTGTCCCGTTAAAATTTTCAAGTGGATAAAGCGTCATTCCGGGCTTGGAATCTATCTATTTCAATTAAACTGATAGACCCTGAATCAAGTTCAGGGTGACG
>JAISCP010000080.1 GCA_031265495.1 Heliobacteriaceae bacterium
GATTCCGGCGGGCGTGAAACGCCCATAGTGAGCAAAACCACGCTTTTGCGAACTGCCGGTAATCCAAGACAAATTATCGTTTTGTGAGAGGAAAATCCAGTCAAAACCGTTGAATTTACCGGATTGCCGCGTCAGGCTGACGCGCTGCAACGACGAAACAATGCAAAGTTAACAATGCCCTTGAGGGAGGGGCGAAATCTCTGCGGCATCAAGCGTGAGTGGAGCGAATGCATTTGCCGCAGATTTCGGGGTAGGTATGGAGGGCCGGAGGTATAGCTAAAATTAGTAAATAGTGATTAGTAAATAGCGTTGAATGGTTTACAAAGCGAACAGGCAATGAGCCAGCCTGTATCCCGAGCACAGCGAGGGTGAATAAATTTCAGGTAGAACCCATTGTATTGGGTGCAGGCTCAGCCTGCCTCTCCGGATAGGAATTTAACATCCTGTCTGCCGTTCATACAACATGAGAAATGCACCGGCGCTAACACCGAAATTATTTGCTATTTTATTCAAAACGCCCAGTTTAATATCCTGCTTACTATTTTCTACTCTGCTTAAAATAGCCGGCTCAATACCGGCTTCAAAGGCAAATTTATTTAAAGATTTGCCGGTTTCCAGACGTTTTTTTCTGATATATTCGCCAACATGTTGCATTTTCTCAATTATCTTGTATAATAAAAATTATTTCATTGAGATTTCTCAACAAAGCATGAGATATAAACCAAGAGGAAGGATGAAAATTTATGGTAATAGGTTCAAGAAAGGCTTTTACCCTTGCAGAAGTGTTAGTAACGCTCGGAATTATCGGTATAGTTGCAGCGCTTACTATGCCGTCGCTGATTGCAAATTACAACAAGAAAGTTTTGGGAGTAAGGATTAAGAAATTCTATTCGGTGCTTACACAGGCTGTCAGAATGAAAGAAGCTGAAGACGGAGATATTGACGTTTCAATGATAAACGCTAACAATTCTCCTGATGTGGCAATGGAATTTTTTAATGTGAATTACAAGCCGTATATGAGAGTAATCGTTTCGGAAAAAATGAGTAAAGGTTTTTCAGCAGGGTTTTCCGACGGTTCCGGAATGTATATAAGGAGAACCGGCACATGTAACAATGTGTTTTATACAACAGCCTGTACTTATATATATTTTTGTACGTATTATAAATATTGTAAAGACATAGATGAAAGCGGTGATACTGCAATATACGGGGATGATATATTACATGTTGACGGAAAAAATACTTTTCTCTTCTGGGTAAGGGGCGAATATGAGGGTGTAACTTTGGATGAGACCCGGGAACAAATAAAATCCAAATGTAAAAACAACAAATACTATTGTACTAAGCTTATTGCAACAGACGGCTGGGAAATTAAAGACGACTACCCATGGTAACAATTTTATGGTATAATGCAATTTATGGAACAATTAAAGAGCAGGGTTGAAGCGGTACTGTTTATCACGGCAAGAGCAGTTACAGCGGAGGAAATTGCAAATATTTTGGACGAGGAACACGAAACTGTTGAAGAAGCTCTGCTGGAGCTTATAGTAGACTACTCGGCACGGGACGGTGCGCTTGAAATTGATGATGAAAACGGTTATATTTTACAAGTAAAAGAAGAACACATGGACCTGATAGAGCTGCTGTGTCCGGTAGACCTGAAACCCGCCGTTATCCGTACCTTATCCGTAATAGCCCTGAAAGAACCCATCCGGCAGACTGTATTAAAAGACCTTCGCGGCTCGACCGCTTACGAACACGTCCAGGAACTTGTGGAAAAAGGGCTCGTATCAAAACACAGAGACAAAAACGGACGCAGTTTTAACCTGAAAACCACACCTAAATTCGCCGAATATTTCAAGATAAAAGGCGACACAAGATCATTGGCGAAAATTCTCGAAATAAGGGTATAAAATGACAAAAAGCAGAAAATTTACCATTACTCTGGTTGTGTTAACAATCATGTTATTTATTGCAGTGAGGGTTTTACCTGCATTTTTCTACTCGGCAGGGCGCAGCGCGCTGAAAAAAGAAGATTATAAAAGCGCTTACTCAAACCTTAAAAAAGCATATTACATAAATCCGACAAACAAAGATTACCGCTACTATTTTGTCAAAAGCCTCATTCACATGACTCCGACATTGGAAGTTCAAAAAGAAATATTCCGAATAGCATACTGCGATTTGGACGACAGTGCGGCAGCGCTTGCGCTGAACACAGTCAATAATTGGAAAGACAGCCTTATCTCCGGCATAGGGAACAACTATATTGAACAAACTCCGTTCAACAAAGGTATCCTGCGATGGGATAAGAAAAGTTTTCCGCTGAAAATTCATGTTGAAACAGACAAGAAAATCTCCGTACCGGCATACTACGAAGATGAAGTTTATAAAGCATTTTCCCAATGGCAATCGTCCGTTGATTTTATGTCATTCACCCGTACAAATAAGAAAAAAGAAGCCCGAATTTTGGTTAAAATATGCCCTATACCTAAGGGTTTGTGCGTGGGTAAGGTCTGCAAATACATAGTAGGGTTTACTACTCCGACAATAAAGCTCAACCGGCTTGAACGAATGACTATTGTTCTATACAGCGCAAATCCTGCAGGCAATTATTTCTCAGACAAAGAATTTTATAACACGGCGCTGCATGAAATCGGACATTCACTGGGCATTATGGGTCACAGTTACAGTTCCGACGACCTTATGTATATGGCCAGCGCAAACAATCAAGTTTACACTCCTTACAGAAGTTCATTCCAATCTTTTTCCGCACGGGACGTAAACACAGTTAGACTGCTTTACAAGTTAATCCCGGATATTACCAATATTCCGGTTGAAAATATTGACACAAAAGGTCTGATTTATGCTCCGATAATTATCGGAAGCTCAAAAGATATAAACAAAAGAAAGATTAAAGAAGCGTTAAATTATATAAAAAATGCCCCGAACATGGCAGGCGGTTATATAGATTTAGGTTCTGCGTATGCCCAGGACGAGAAATACCAGCAGGCTCTGGATACGTACAGAAGAGCCGTCAAATATGCACGCACAAATGATGAAAAATATATAATACACTATAACGCAGCGGCAATATATTTAAGCAAAAATGATTTCAAAACCGCGCTCAGACATGCGCAGAAAGCCCGTGAGATTGAGGACAACGAGGAAATAAACGACTTAATAAGCAGTATAAACCATGCTAATAAGCTAAGGAAATTTTTCTGGAACCGCATCAGGTTTTAAGTAGTAAATAGGAAATTAAGAGGGCTGGAGGGATAGCTAAAATTAGTTGAATGGTTGAAAGGCTGAGCTACCCTCCCCTTGAGGGAGGGTCGAAATTTGCTAAAGCAAATTTCGGGGTGGGGTAGAGGTATTAAAGAAAGTTGTTGGTCTGATTTTACCACTGGCCAGATCCTGAAACAAGTTCAGGATGACAGGATGGTTATGGTATGATTTTACCAATCCCAATCACTTATTCAACCTTTCAACTAATTTACCTCTTAATCACCCAATCCTCAAATGTAACAAATATGTAAACTATGGCAAAAAAAATATTTTTAAGGTTTACAATATTTAAAAGGTCAGAAGCATGATAAACAGCATTAACCCCTGTAATACGAGTATTTTTTACTATAATGACATTCACTGTCGTTTGGGAAATATGGCGCGTGTTAAAACCATGTCTGATTTTTTTGATTTGAGTGAACAGGAAAATACTGATAAATTAAAATTTGCTTCCGGTGATATTATGCTGGGGGCGGACGATAAATACAATGTTTGTGCGAACATGTTTATGAATGCAACGGGAATTTCTTCATCTGCGCTGGGTAATCATGAATTTGATTCTTCACCTGACGAGCTTGCCCGGCTGACGCAGAACGCAAAGTTTAAAGTGCTTGGCATCAACCTGCATGTTGCTAAAGACAATCCGTTGTACAACAGGATTGAGAAATCTTACATTGAGGAAAAAAACGGGCATAAATACGGTATAATAGGTCTTGCGCCGCCTGATCTGCACGAAAGAATAAGAGCAAATAAATCCAGAGAACAGATTGCGGTGGATGATTTTGAAAAGACCATTCAGGATATTAAGGCAGAGGTTGAAAAGTTCAAATCCCAAGATATTAATAAAATAATAGTTCTTTCTCATTCGGGGCTTGCCAAAGACCGCAGAATAGCGGAGGAGATAGAAGGTATTGATATAATAATGAGCGCTCATACTCATGAATTGATTAAAGATATTAAAGAAGGAGAAAATTTACTCTACTCCCAATCCGGTGAACCCGTAATTATCACTCAGGCAGGCAAAGACGGAGAGCAGGCAGGAGTTTTGAATGTTGAATTTAATTCAGACGGTGTGATTACAAAAGCGCAAAATAATGTTATGGAAACAAAAGATTTCAGGCGGAATATTCCTTTGAGAGCTGCCTTTGAGCAGATTTTAGGCCCTGCCGAAAAACTGGGTGTGATTAAGTCCGCGCCGCCTGCGCCTGCTGACCGCCTGGTTGACCCAAATCCGCATGCATACTTTATAGCGGACGCAATGCGGAAAGAACTCGGTACTGATATGGCGCTTGTTAACGCGGGAAATGTCCGCGGTTACTTTGAAGCCGGAACAATTGATTCCCGTCAGGTCTTTGAGGTTGTTCCGCTGAAAAATAATGCCGTTACTTTAAAATTAACGGAAAAAGAAATAACGGACGCGCTTAAAAGCGGTGCAAAATCATTCTTAAATCCCGGACACAAGCCGTCTGTTATAATGCCGTCCGGCTTAAAGTATACTGTTTCAAAACAGGGCGAAATAAAAGAATTGTATTTTATTGATAAACAGGGTAAGGAAGTTCCGATTGACGTAAACAACCCTAATCCGAATAAAACTTACACGGTTGCAGCGGATGATTTTTTTGCATCGGGAGGAGACGGCTTAATCCCGGACAAAATGACTGCCGGACAGTACGATAAACTGTTTGATTATGATAAAGACAAAATAACCTGCGATTATATTAAGAAATTTACGGAACCGATTGAGATAAAAGACGACGGAAGAATAACCGTTGCGGGTTAAGGCAGATTTTTCCAGTAGTCCTTATCGGTTAAAGCATAATACGCACAAGCTTGTCCGTTTTTACTATCGGTCAAGTTTAGTGAGCATAGCGGATTGCTTGTCCGGTAGAGATAAGTTCCCGGCGCGCCTTCCGGCAGCAGTTTTCCGTCTGATATTACCTCAAACATAAACACGTCATACCCCCACCGGTTTGGCTTTTTGAACGCACCATTTATGTCAACGGTTATGAACAAATACCCGTCCTGTGCTGTGTTTAAGTCCCCGTCATCTGTGTAATAATTAACGCCGTCGGTTGTTCTAAAGGATCCTTCATTGATAAAATTTTCGTATGCGGTACCTCCATGAAGCGACTGGTAAAGGCCTGTTACTTTACCGTTGGGAACACAATCTGTATATCCTGTGCAGTTTGTATTAAAATATGAACTTAATTCGGCGGAAATATCATCCCGCGACATATTAAATAACTTTTCCCCTTTTTCAAACTCCCATTTGCCAACCGCCTGTTGGATAATACTATAATTCCGTTTAAAGGCGGTTTCAAGCTCTTTCTTTTTATAATTACTTATCAGCGCAGGCATGGTCAAAGCGGCAACCACTCCGATAATACCTAATGTTATCAATACTTCTGCCAGTGTGAAGGCTGCAATTTTTTCCCTATGCGTATTGTTAACTTTGGATTGACGCGTCATTGCGAGCGACCGGCGGGAGCGCGGCAATCCAGTCAAAACTGTTGATTTTCTGGATTGCTTCGTCGCTTGCTGCGCAAGCTTCTCGCAATGACGAATTAATGGAGCAGGCGAAAAGCCTTGCAGGAAGGCGTTAGAAAGCCCCCCCCCCCCCCGAAAGTGGCTCTACACCTACATTACAGCCATTTCTAAATAATTCTCTCATAACCATTCCTCCTTCTTTAATTATCCTATCAAATTTTACACAAATTTGCAAGTCAAAATTTTCGTAATTATTCCTTCACGTACGCGGACTTTCCCCTCTACGTCATCCTGAGCTTGCTTTTCCCTCTCCATACGGGAGAGGGTGCAAACACTTAACGAAACCGTAGGTTGAGTTTAGTGTTTGGGGTGAGGGGGCAATTAAGCTTTACTTCCCCGTACAGAAGACAGATGCTGAAACAATACGGTCATTCTTGTATAGGTTAGGGTGTGGTTTTACCATTGGCAGACCCTGAAACGAGTTCAGGGTGACAGGGAAGGTCGTTCAGCGTGATGTTTTTATATTGAATGTCCACACGCCCTAGTCACTAAAACAACAAACCTGCAGAATTGTAACGAATTATGAAGACAAATTTTGGAAAAACAGCAATTTTTTAATCCGCAATTTCTTTATAAAGATACGGGGAAAATTTTAGAATATTAAATTCGGGAATCAAACTGCACAGGCGTTATGAACTTACTTTTACTGTGAGTCTCAGAGCTGCTGTGAAACTTTTAGAGTACAAAAACGGGGAAAACAGGAGAATTTATCATGGGCATAGGGAAAATAGCGGCAAAGCTGGCTGTAAAATGTTTGGGGAAAAAGGCAGGAGGCAATATAGTAAATTTCGGCAAAAAAGGAGTCCAACTTTTTAATTTTAAGAAAAACCCAGTCATTGCAGGAATATCAACAGCAGTAACAGGGGGCTCAACAGCATTAGCAGTGCTAGGAATATACGCTGTGGTGAACCAGAAAGAAGTCACGCAAGCAAAAGAGGAGG
>JAISCP010000112.1 GCA_031265495.1 Heliobacteriaceae bacterium
ACACACGGCCTTAACGTGGCTAACAATGCATACGGACAAATCATAGGAGCGGATTTCCCTGTTGTTGAATTATCTAAAGGCTGGAAATTCTTACCAACGGCTTACATTTCATATAACGGCGGCCATCAAACTTTTAACGGCGTAAGCATGTATCAAAACGGCGGCCAAGGCGGATTTATGGGAACCTTCAACAAAGGTGACTTCATTGGTTCAGTACTTGCTTACGGCGGCGGTTACAATAACGAAATGTCAGTAGCCGGCAACACTGAAAACACAGGTAACTGGTTTGCGGGAACAGCAGTTAAGGGCGCATATAACTTCCATCCGTTCAGAAACTTCATTATTCAGCCTAATTTACTTGCAAGTTACAATATCTTCGGCAAACAAAACTGGTATTCTAACTACGGCGCTCTCTCCATGAATTCCGGCTTGCTCAACGGAATAAACGTAGCTCCGGGTTTAAAACTTATTTACTGCAGAGAGACTTGGAGCGTTTACCTTAAAGCGATGTATATGTATAACATAAATGACAGCGTTGGAGGTCGTGCGGGGTCGGTTAACCTTCCGGGCTTAAGTATGCGCCACGGGTATCTTGAATATGGCGTAGGAGCAACGAAGACTTGGAAAGACAGATTGTCTTCTTACGTTCAGTTTGTAATTCGCAACGGTGGCCGAACAGGCGTCGGCTTTCAGCTGGGGCTGACTTGGAAGTTCTAGTAGTTATCTGACCACCGGTAAAATATTTAATACCTTTAAGCTTTACTTCCCGGTAATTATAAATTTTTGTTAATATTTATTAACAAATTCCATATTTAACGGCAATTTTTTTGAAAAATAATACTTTATTTATAATACACGGGGATTACAGGAGAAAATATGGCGACTTACGATTATTTTTCAAATTATCAATATCTATTGCCGGCATTTGATTATAGTTTTTCAAATTTTAATCTTAATTTACAAGCTCAGTTAAATCAAATGCTGCAAAACGGATATAAAAATAACCTGACATCAGGTTATTCAAGACCGGTTAAAACAAACAACACTGCCGGAAAGAATAATAGTTACGGAGTGTACAGCCGTGAATTTCTGGAAAAAACAAAAAGTGTTGCCAACAATATAAACTGCAATTACAAAGACCTCATAGCCGTATTTAACGGTGAATCAGCCCTCAAAACAAACGCAGCTAACGGAAAGACTGCCGTAGGATTAATTCAATTTACAACTCCGGCTATTACCGAATTAAATAGAAAGTACGGACTTAATTTGACCAAGCAGAAAATACTGGCAATGTCAGCGGATAAACAGCTTGATTTAGTGGAAAAATATTATACAATAGTCAAAAAACAGCGCAATATCAAAGGTGAACTTTCGGGAGGGCAGCTGTACGCAATGACTTACCTGCCCGCAAGAGCAAAACAAGAAGTGCTTGCAAGGGCAGGAGAAGGCAACGACTATTACGAAGCCAACATAGGACTTGATTTAAATAAAGACGGAAAAATTACACAAGCCGAACTTGACCAAAGGGTTAAGAGGAAGCATGTGGATGAAGCGCTGTTTGCATAATTTGCTTTTTTTAAAAAAGGTATTAAAATAATTGTATGAGAGCGGTTTTATTAATTATTATATTGTGTTTTTTCTGTCCGGGCATAGTTGCACAGGATGTTTCTTCAATTGATTATGAACAGATTTACAGGGATTTGCCGGTGCCGGAACACCAATACGTTCACGGAATTGACCCGGGCGAACCTTTTGATGTAAAGCAAGCCATCTGGTCTCCTTACCCGCTTTTCAGGCTGACTTCTCCGCTGTTTTTTAAAACCGTTACAATACAGCCGGGGTATTACCTGCTTACCCCGAGAGAACACGAAGGCAAATGGTATATCCTGTTTAAAGAGGCAGGGGTTGTTAAGTACATAATCCCTGTTTATGACACCGGAATTGTACCGGAATTATTCTATTACGAAAATCTGCCTAAGCCTAAACTGACTTTTACCCAAAAATTTCAATTCTGGGGCTTGGACTGGATAGGCAAACACTCAAAGGATTCCAGAAGAAAACCAATACCGCAGACATTCCTTGAAGCAACGGATTTAGACAATAATTTCGTCTCTCTTGTAATATACTGGGGGAATTACAGATATTACACAATACTCAGAACTATTCAATTATAACAAATCTTTTCCGCTATAATATCAACGCACTTTTTCCATGTGAAATTTTTTGCTCTTTCAAGACCCTTTTTTATACATTTTGTTCTGAACTTATTATCAAAATACATTTTTTCAAGAGCCGCAGTCATTTGTTCATCCGACTCGGGGTCAATCTGAATTCCGCAGTCTCCGATGACTTCGGGAAGCGATGTTACATTTGAACAGATTACCGGACAGCCGCAGTACATAGCCTCCAACACAGGTATTCCGAAACCTTCATATAAAGAAGGAAATAAAAACATTTCCGCAGCGCTGTACAATGCCGGCAAATCATCATCGTCTACATACCCCAGACGTATAACATTTCCGTCCGCTGTTTCTTTGGAAATAATGTCGTGATATTCCTTCTGTCCGCTTCCGCCGAGCGCAAACACAAAATCTTTAATATCATGTTTTCGGATAAATTTAATGAAGTTTTTTATGGCAAAAATCAAGTTTTTTCTCGGACCTAAATTACAGAGACTAAAAATATATTTCCCCCTGATGCCGTATTTTTCTTTAACCTTATTTATAGCTGTTTCATCTTCAATCCGGTGATAATCCTTACCGGCAGCAAGCGGGATAACAAAAATATTTTTCTGATTTATTGCAGGAACATATTTTATAAAATCATTCTTTGTATATCGGGAATTTGCAAAATAGAAATCGTCTTTATTAACGGATTTGATTAATTTATTAAACCAGCGGTATTTCGCATTTTTATGCAAATTATTTATCAAAGGCAGAACATCATGTAAAACAACATATTTTTTTATATGCCTCTTTCTCCTTATTTCTGCCGGCACAGCTTTCATGGGAGAAAAATAAACGTCAACATCGCTGAATTTATCGAATATTTTACTTAACCGGAAAACACGACGGATTTTCACGCCGGCGAATTCAGGGTAATTCCCGGCAATATATTTTATTTTCCGGTAATCTTTGCCGCAGCAATACAATTCAACATCAAACTCCGAACGTTTTAAAAGTTCCAAAAGAATGTTGTATGCAGTAAAAAATAACCCGCTTCTTCTTGCGTCGCGCTTTAAAATGCCGCATATTGCAGAAGCGTCGTAGAGTAATTTCAGCTTTTTCTTAGTCATTGTCTTCCGTTTTAATCTTTTCCACAACCATTTTCGCCATTTCTTTCGCGATAATATGCTGGGTTGTCTGCGGGCAGTTTTGAAGCATATTCATAGCAGTGCGCAGCGTTGCGTCTATATCATACCAGCGCCCTTTTCTTTCGTCGTCAAGACCGGAACCCACTGCATTAATAATATCTTCCACCGCTTCAAATTTTTCATCTTCAATGTTATGTTCAATAATAATCTTAATCAAATTCAGCGCAATTCTAATCTGCGTATCATCATCCGACTCTTCCAGAGTTCTAATTGCATGAGATAAAACCGGGTCGCGGTCATACCAGCGTCTTTGTATATTACGGTACTCTTCTTTCATAAATCCTCCTGTGCAGATTTTTCCATAAAAGCATTATATCATACTTAAAATATAACGCAATTATCTTATCAAGTGAATAGGAATGAGGGAACAGTCTCTTTTAATTCAACCTAGCGTCCGCCGCCGCCGCCATAACTGAATGCCCGTGCTACATTTTGTTCAAGCAGCGCTTTGCAGGATTCTTCTTCCTTCTGAATGGCAGCTAATCTGCCTTGATATGCTTGCATTTGCATCTCTAATTTCTTCTCTAAAGCGTTCAGTTTTGTCTGTCGCTGCTGAAGCATTTTCGTGGCGGGGGATTCAGGGTCGAAATCGTTTCCAATTGCCATAAGATCGCTCACAGAAGTAGCCAGACCCATTCTGGTCTGGGTTATCAGTTGAATTTTATATTCCAAATCCAACCGCATCTGGTTCAGATACACGTACCTAATCTGTGAACAGATTAATCCCATTTCTACTTCCTTTATCTTGTTTCGTTAAGATTGTTCCCCTTTAAGAAACTGTGGTTGTTGTTTTCTGCAATGAGCTGTTCCATCTTCTGAAACTGGTGGCGGTGGTAATTTAACCGGTATTGCGCCATTTTGAGTTTTTTCTTCATTGTAAGAAAATCTTTTAGTCCTTCTACAAATGAATTCAGCATTGATTTGAAAGGACTTTTTCTTATTAGGAAGTTTTTTGAATATATAAAGAAGTCAGCGATTCTTTTGATATTCATCTCTAAAGTTTCTCGAAGCATTTTTCTCCTTACACTTTAGACCTACATGAATATAAAAACAGCGGGAACTAAATAATTGCCTTTATTGTAAAGTTTTATTAATTTAGCCATGTATTCTAAAGCATTAAATTTTTTAACGGCAATAATCGGGTAAACTTTAATAAATTGTGAAACTTCAATCATTTGTTGTAACAAAACTTAATTTAGTGAATAGGTGAATAGGAATGAGGAAAGAGAAAACAGTCCGCGTCTGCTGGACAACCTTTCTGTCATGCTTGTATAGGTTAGGTAATTCGGTGACAAAAATTGTTACAATTTCTTAGATAGTTCATTATTTAACTCCGCCGGCTTCTTGCCGTTGATTCCTTGATGGGGACGATACTCATTGTAGTATATCATATACTTAAATAGTTCTTCTTCTAACTCTGTTTGGGTGCCAAAGACTGTGCCTTCCACAAAGTCTTCCTCTACTGTACGCCAGAATCTCTCTACTTTGCCGTTGGTCTGCGGACGGTAAGGCCTAATCTTTCTGTGCTTTAGTTCCATTTCTTGAAAAAACCTCTTCACAGGGTTGGTAAGTACGTTTGTGTCTGTTTTACTGTTACCGCCAAACTCTGCTCCGTTATCTGTCAGTACTTCTTCAAATGTGATATTGTACGTTGCTTTTATTGCTCTGAAACATCGCATTATTGCAAACATTACAGTCAAACTTGTAATATCTTG
>JAISCP010000141.1 GCA_031265495.1 Heliobacteriaceae bacterium
AATTGGTTCGGGTTTTTCCGGCGTTTTCGTCCGTAATCTCTCATACTCATAATTATTAGTAAAAAACATTCAACAATCTCCACGTCACCCTGAACTTGATTCAGGGTCTATCAGTTTAAATGAAATTGATAGATTCCAAGCCCGGAATGACGCTGATATGATAGATTTCAGCATGACAGGGAGGCATTGCCCATAAAAATTTTGCTTTATCCACTTGAATATTTTAACGGGACAGTTGTGGAAACAAGTTCAGCATGACAGGGAGGTTGTTCAGGGAGAGGAAATTTCAATTTTGAACTGCATTTAAATAATCACCCGCAATCCGCACAATTTTCTGAGCGGATTTTCCGTTTCCGTACGGATTTTGTACTTTCAAACGTGTGGCCGCAAAAGACTGTGAAAGGATTTCATCACTGTTGTCGATTATTTTTTCGTAATCCGCTCCGACAAGGACAGAGACTCCAGCGTCAATTCCTTCCTGCCGTTCTGTTTCATAGCGCATAACCAGTGTCGGGCAGCCAAAAGAGGGCGCTTCCTCCTGAATTCCTCCTGAATCCGTCAAAATAAGTTTTGCGCTTTTCATAAGGTAGACAAGATTAGGGTAATCCAGCGGCTCTGTTAATTTTATATTGAAATGTTTTTCAAGCCGCAGGTGGATTTTATCTTTAACATTCGGATTGGGATGAACGGGGATTACAAATGTGTGGTCAGGATATCTTCGGGCAAGGCATTCTATTGCATCAAGAATGGCGTCAATTCTCAAACCATGATTTTCGCGCCTGTGAACAGTTATCAGCGCTAATTTATCATTTACATTTATATTTTTCCGCCTGAAAAATTCCGCGGCATTGTTCACCGCGTTGTCAGATATACAGAAAAGGGCGTCAATAACGGTATTTCCTACTACATGAATTTTATCTTCATCAATATTTTCTTTTAATAAAGCGTTTTTATTTTTTTGAGTGGGAGCAAAATTCAACACGGCAGCACGTGAAACCATTTGCCGCATAATTTCTTCAGGAAAGGGTTCATAAATATCATAAGAGCGCAGACCCGCTTCCACATGGAACACGGGCGTTTTGTGATAAAACGCGGTTAAAGCTCCGCAAAGCACGGTCATTGTATCTCCCTGCACAATTGCGGCGTCAATATTATTTTGTCTGTAAACTTTATCAAGAGCGGTTAAAATTCGTGCCTGAACCTCAGGCAGAGATTGGTTTTCGCGCATAACATCCAGATTTATATCAGCTGTCAGGCCAAAATACGCCAGAGTCTGATTGGAAAGCTCTTTTTGCTGTTCTGTGTTGCACAAAATTACGTTGTATTTTTTCGGGTGTTTTCTGAATTCAATAATCACCGGAGCGAGTTTAATAACTTCCGGACGCGTTCCGAATATGAATATTATATTTTTCTTATTCATATAGTTAAGTTTAGCATGAAAATAGTTAAATCCGGTGATTTATTTGGGTTAATATGGTGTATAATAAAAATAACAGGAGGTTTATATGCTTGAATTATTTGTTTTGGACAGCTGTCCGTATTGCCGCAAAGTTACTGATTACATGAAAGAACACAACATCGCGTGTAAAACGCAAGACATTACTGTGCCGGAAAATCTGGAAAAATTGCTTGAACTCGGCGGCGAGAAGCAGGTTCCGTTTCTATACGACAAGGATAATAACGTTAAGATGTATGAATCCGATGATATTATAAAATATCTTAAAGGTTAAAATATGCTGACGGACTTAAATAATTTAGATTTTAGCGAGTGTACTTTTCACGGAGTGTGTACTGTTCCCCCGAATGCTTCTTCTTTACAGGAAGCAATGATTATTTTGCTGCGCCAGATTGCTTTTTACATTCTTAAACTTGAAGGACTGGGGATTAAGCAGGAAGAAATTATTACAAACATTATAGAAGAAATTGCCGCGATAGATGTTCTCGGCGATTACTCCGAACAGCAAACCCTTAACATTTTTTCAAAATTCTATGCGGAATTTATTAATCTGAAAAAGTTATACACGGATAAATGCAAGGCAAATAATATTTCCTGTAAAAAAATAAAAAATAAGATTATACTAACTTCCGACACGAACCTTTCCGCCATAATTACCCAGGGTGAAAAAGTTTTTAAAGAGCGTTACGGCAAGGTTTCTGAAAAACAGCGGGAATTATCCGGCATACTTTGGGGCGTAATGAAAGGCGTATGCAGCAATATTATTACTTATAAAGATTTAGACAGAGTTTATGAGCCTGCCTGCCACAGTATTTTGCATGCGCTTCACTTGTTCGGCGATGCAAAAGTATCCGCCGCCAAAATGATGAGCCAAATAACCGGTTTAACAGAGCTTAATCTTGAATTGCTGAAACTAATATACAACGCCGAAACCGAACTTTACGGCGAAACGGACAATGTACGGGTTTCATTGTCAACCCGCCCGGGCAAAGCAATTATGGTGTCCGGCTCAAGCCTTACGGATTTGTATTCGGTTCTGAAAATGACGCGCGATAAGAACATTGACGTTTATTCAAACGGAAACCTTATTATTGCGCACACTTACCCCAAGCTTAGAGAATTTGATAATTTTAAAGGTCATTTTGGGGTTCAGCACGGAACTGTCCTTGATTTTGCGAATTTTCCCGGCGCAATACTGCTTACCAAAAATGAAGCGCAAAATATTGAATACCTTTATCGCGGCAGAATTTTTACCACAGATTTCGCTGCTCCCAAAGGAGTTACTCAAATAAGCAGTGATAATTTGTCGCCTCTTTTGGAAAGCGCGATGAATGCAAGAGGCTTTAGAACCGGACGCAGCAAAGATTTTGTTTCAATAGGCTTTAACCGGAAGGAATTGGATGAACAAATTGCTGAAATTGCCGAAAAGTTCAAAGCGGGTATTTATAAACATCTTATTTTAGCGGGATTTTCAGACGACTCTGAAAGACAGGCGGAATATTTTAAGAAATTGTTTTCTAAAATCCCGGACGATGCTTTTCTTATAAGCTTTTCTTATCAGGCAGACTGCGAAAATTGTTTAACGTTAAACGCTGCCCGCAGCTATTCTCTGATATACAGCATTTCCGAACAATTATTTTCAAAAATCCAAATTAATCCCGCAAACGTTTCCATTTTCCTGTCACGGTGCGATGTGCGTTCTCTGTCTAACATAATAAGCTTTAAAAATAAGGGGTTCAAAAATATTTTCCTGTCAAACTGTTCGCCCGGAATAATCAATCCGGCAACTTTAAAAGCTTTCAGAAGAATTTTTAACATAATGGAAACCTCAACGCCTAAGAAGGATTTGGAAATTATTTTTAGTTGAAAGGTTTACCTTACCTTTGAGAGAGTGTTAACTTTTTGTTGCTTTGTCATTGCTGTACATGTCAAGCAATTAGTTACAAGATTATTAGTAAATGGGATTGCTAAAAAGTCATACCATAACCGTCCCGTCATTGCGAGAAGGGCGTTAGCCCGACGAAGCAATCCAGTCAAAATGTTGAATTTACCGGATTGCCGTCCCGCTTTCGTCTTGTCATGCTGAACGGCCGGATTGACCTGTTTCAGCATCTGCCACATAGCAAACCACGCCATAACCATCCTGTCATCCTGAATTTATTTCAGGATCTGACCAATGGTAAAATCAGACCAACAGCCCTCTTAGTACCCCTACCCCACCCCGAAATCTGCAGCAAATGCGTTCGCTTCGCTCGCGCCTGTTGCCGCAAAGATTTCGACCCTCCCTCAAGGGGAGGGTAATTTCTCCACCTGCTAATTGCTTAATCATGTAACTAATGACTTAACATGTACAGCAATGACAAAGCAATAGAAAGTTAACACTCCCGAAGGGGGGCATTTCTAGAAAAAAACCGGCTTTAGCCGGTTTTTTTCTAATATCTGTAATGCGCAAATGCTTTATTGGCTTCAGCCATTTTATGGGTATCTTCACGTTTTTTACATGCTGCGCCGGAACCGTTTGACGCGTCTATTAATTCATGTGTTAATTTATCAATAAAAGATTTTCCGCCGCGTTTTTTTGCCGCTTCAATCAGCCATGAAGAAGAAAGCGCAAATCCTCTGTCCGATTTAACCTCAATAGGCACCTGATATGTAGAACCGCCGATTCTTCTTGCTTTTACCTCCAGAAGCGGAGTTGCATTATGCACTGCTTTTTTGAAAATTTCCAACGGTTTTTCTTTGGTTCTTTCTCCTATTTTTGTCATTGTGGAATAGAAAATTCTTTCAGCTAAAGATTTTTTACCGCGTCTCATAATACGGTTGATGAATTTAGAAACATCAATACTGCTGTAAATAGGGTCAGCTGAAGGGATACGTTTAACGGGTTTAGAACGTCTTGACATTATTTACCCCCTTTCGGTCTTTTAGCGCCGTATTTAGAACGGCTTTGCGCGCGGTTAGCGACGCCTGCGGTGTCGAGAGCGCCTCTTACTATGTGGTATCTCACGCCCGGAAGGTCTTTAACCCTTCCGCCTCTTATCAGGACAACGCTGTGTTCCTGAAGGTTATGTCCGATACCCGGTATGTAGGAAGTAACTTCAAATCCGTTTGTTAAACGTACTCTGGCAACTTTTCTAAGCGCTGAATTCGGTTTCTTGGGGGTGGTAGTGTACACTCTGGTACAAACTCCGCGTCTTTGAGGGCATTCCATCAAAGCAGGGGATTTTGTTTTTTCAATTAGCTTTTTACGTTCCGAACGTACAAGCTGGTTCATTGTTGGCATTGTTTTCTCCTTTTTTACGTCGTATGTTGTTCACATTACCCTTTGCAGGGGACAGTACATTCACACATAAAACTTTCGGTGTGTATTTACTATACAACTATAAACAAACTTTCTTGTCAAATACTTCATTAGTAAATAGTTTTTAGTAAATAGTGAATAGGCGATTAAGAGGTATGGCTACAATTAGTTGAAAAGTTGAACGGTTGAAGGGTTGAAAGGCTGAACTACCCTCCCCTTGAGGGAGGGTCGAAATTCCTGTAAGGAATTTCGGGGTGGGGAATAGAGGGCTGGAGGGATTGAAGTATGGCTCTTTAAATACTAGTTTCCAGTCTCTAACTCCCAGTCTCTGAGAGAAGGTTTTATTGAAATTAGTAAATAGTTAACCACCTTAAAGCTTAAACCCGTTGTTTTTCTTTATATGTTCGACAAGCCCTCCGTCTTGAAGGAGTGTAATCATAACCGGCGGAAGCGGCGCTGTTTGTACAATTGTGCCGTTAGTAAGATTAGTTATAATGCCTTTTTCAACATCAAGTTCAAGCTCGTCTGCGGCGTTAATCGACTCCGTATCGGCTTCAATTGCCAGAAGTCCTATATTTATGGCATTCCGGTAAAAAATTCTGGCAAAGGATTTTGCAATAACCGCTCCGACTCCCGCAATTTTAATAATTTGCGCCGCGTGTTCACGTGAGGAACCCAAACCGAAATTTCTTCCGGCAGCAATAAAATCTCCTTTTTTTACTTTAACTGCAAATTCAGGGTCAGCATCTTCCAGAACATGCTTTGCGAATTCCGGCAGATTTGAACGCAGGTGAAACAGCCTGCCGGGCGCAATGTGGTCAGTCGATATGTCGTCTCCAAACTTAAAAGCTGTACCTTTCATGTTTTTTATTATATAATGAAATTATGTATTTTAACAGAAAATGTAAAATAACCTTTATAAGCCACGGCGCAACAATATATTCGGAGGAAAAGCGTTTTTCGGATGTGGAGCAGTATCCGCCTCTGAGCGAAGAAGGACAGGCAGAAGCGGAAAATCTTTGTCTTTTTTTAAAAAAGAGAGGTATAAAGAATGACGGAATTTACGCGTCAGGAGCATTGAGAACTGTCCAGACCGCTAAAATAATAGCAAAACTATATAAGCAGGAATTTTCCGTAATAGAGGATTTGTGCCCGAAGAAGAACGGCAGTTTCAACGGGTTAACTCTGGACAGCATTGAAAAAAAATACCCGAATGCACTGTATGAAATTTTTAACTCTCCCCAAAAACGGGTTCCCGAAGATGCGGAGAGTATTTGTCAATTCATTTCAAGGATTAAAAAGACCCTGAATAAGATTATCCGGCAGAACACAGGGAACAGGATTATAATAGTAACCCACCCGGATGTAATTAAAGCTGCGATTTGCATTGCGCTTTCAATTCCGGCAAAATCCATGAACGGGTTTTATATTAAAACAGGCAGTGCAACGCAAATCAGCTATTTTGAAAATTGGAACAGCCTGATTTATTCAGACTACAAGCCCGAGTAATAATGCCTCAGTATAAAGTTACACTGCCCCCTGAGGGGAGCTGTTAGAGACCGGATGTCAAGTTTCGCTGTAGCTCTTTTTTCAATAACATTGCGCAAAATCAAGGAGGTTCTCAATGCTCTCTGCCGAAACAATGGAGTATCGTTTCAGGCAGGTCAAAATTTTTGATTTTGTGATAAAATAGTTGTAAAAGGAGAAATTATGAAGATTTGCGTTATAGGAACCGGATACGTAGGGCTGGTGGCGGGAACATGTCTTGCAGAAATGGGAAATGACGTTATCTGTGTTGACAACAACCCCGATAAACTGCGAAAACTTATGCAGGGAATTGTTCCGATTTATGAACCCGGTCTTGAAGAACTTATAAAATCCAATATTTGTGAAGGACGTTTGGAATTTTCCGGCGATATAACAGCTGCCGTGCAGGCTTCAACAGTCTGCTTTATCGCGGTCGGAACCCCGCAGAATGAAGACGGTTCCGCTGATATGCAATACGTTGAAAGCGTTGCGCACAGTATCGGGCAGGCTGTTAATAAATATACGGTTATTGTTAATAAGTCAACGGTTCCTGTCGGTACTGCCGATAAAGTGGCAGGTATTATCGGTAAATATGCGGACTTTGAGTTTGATGTTGTGTCTAACCCCGAATTCCTTAAACAAGGAGCTGCCGTGGAAGATTTTTTACGCCCGGACAGGGTTGTTATAGGTTCAAATTCCCAGCGCGCAACCGAAATTATGCAAGAGATTTATGCACCGTTTCTCAGAAACGGAAACCCTGTTATTGTAATGGATATTAAATCTGCGGAAATGACCAAATACGCGGCGAATTCGTTTCTTGCAGTGAAGATTTCTTACATCAATGAAATTGCGAATTTGTGCGAAAAAGTCGGCGCTGACGCGGATATGGTAAGAGTCGGAATGATTACGGACAAACGCATCGGACCGCAATTTTTGTATCCCGGACTGGGATATGGCGGAAGCTGTTTTCCGAAAGACGTAAAAGCGCTTTTGAAAACAGCGCGCGATAACGGCTGCAGTCATAGAATTCTTTCCTCTGCCGACGCTGTTAATTGGGAACAAAGAGAGATATTTATTCAAAAAATCCTCGCAAGATTTGGCGCAAATCTTACAGGTAAAACCTTTGCAGTGTGGGGACTTGCTTTTAAACCCAAAACAAATGACATGAGAATGGCGCCGGCAATTACAGTTATTGATTCTTTGCTTGAACACGGCGCATGTGTTCAGGTGTTTGACCCGAAAGCCACAGAGTCGGCTATGGAAATCTGGGGCAGTAAAATAACTTACTGCAAGACTTTTTATGAGGCGGTTGAAGACGCAGACTGTCTGCTGCTGCTGACCGAATGGAACGAGTTCAGGCATCCTGATTTTGATAAGGTAAAAAGTCTGATGAAATATCCGGTAATATTCGACGGCAGAAACCAGTATGATTTACAACGCATGACACAGCGCGGCTTTGAGTACAGCTGCGTGGGAAAAACACTCCCAAGATTACCTGTTGACGCGGTTTAAAACTTCAACTGTCTGTTCTATAATTTTATTTTCAGGCTTGTGTCCGATTCCTTCAAGTCCTATGAGTTTTATATCTTTAAAGCGTTCTGCGAGCGCTTCTGAGTATTTGAACGGGACTACGCTGTCACGTGTTCCGTGAATTATGTATACCGGATTTTCTATTTTTTTAAGTTTATCACTTAAATCCGTGCCCAATGCTTTATCAATCGGTTTTAATACAGAAGGGAAGCGTTTTACAAATTTTTTTTCAGTTTCGGACAAATTAAACCAATTCCTTGTTGTTATACATCTGTCAAATTGAAAAAATGATTGGAACGGTGCGAGCATAATCAGCGATTTTATTTCAGGATTATTTATAATGGCTTCTGCACCGGGCTGCGCGCCAAAACAAAGCGTTACAATTTGAGCATTATCAATATTTCTTTTTTTAATAATTTCTTTGTTAACTATTGCAGCAGCTTCTTTAATATATTTTGCGGATATTTCTCCCTGATGTCCTCCAAATCCGCAGAATTCGGGGGCGATTACGCTGTAACCGTTTTCAATAAATTTCTTATAAAACGCTTGGTTGGTTGCTGCATTTTGTCCGAGCCCGTGAAAAATAATGACGGTTCCTTTGCCGGAATTTTCGTTATGCATGAACCATACGGGCATTCCCTGAATTTTTTCTGTTTTTACTATATTTTTTAATTCCTCTATAACCGGAACCGCTTTTTTTGATATAGCGGTTTGGCTTCTGCATACGCGGTTAATATAGCTTACAAGCGGATTTAAGCTGCCGCCTGAAAAGCTGCCTGAAAACGAAACTGTATCCGGCTTACAATTCAGAAAAGAACGATTTGTCATCTCTGTGTAATTGAAATTATTTTTGGCTACAATCCTGTAAGATATTGGAGTTATCATAAAACTGTTATTAAATCTTAATTCGCTATAAAACTTTTGCGTAACTGTAGTGTTACATTCGGTTTAATTGTCACACCTCAAATATTTTTTGTTTTTAATTTTTTCAAAATTTGGCGAAACTTTTCTTAAACTTTTGCTTTTATTATAGTACAAAAATTAAATTTGGCAACTTAACAGTAAATAGTTTTCGGAATAGTCCCTTTACGCGTGGTTAAAATTGGTTCCCTCCCCATACGGGGAGAGTGTTAACTTTTTATTGCTTTGTCATTGCGAGGAGGGCTGTAGCCCGACGCGGCAATCCAGTAAATTCAACGGGACTGGATTTTCCTCTCCAAAACGATACTTAATCGTTTTGTCGGCACAGTGCTGCGCTCGCAATTGTACATGTTAAGTAATTAGTTACATGATTATTAGCAAAAAAAATTTACCGGATTTATATTAATATGATTAGCCGAAGCATTTCATTCCAATCTAAAATAAATTTTGTAAAACCGAAAGAATTCCGCAAGGCTTGGGATGAGAAACCCCATTGTTACGTCGGAACAGACGATGTGGAGTGCTGCAAATGCGGCCGCATCGGTACCTTAGGTTTGAGAACCTGCACCGGCTTTTTCATCAATGATAACGGCAAAATTTCCGCTTCACATGTTTGGCATGAACAATATGAGAGTGATTTAACGAAAATTCTTGAAAAAATCAGCGATTACCCAAACTCCGGTTTAATAATAGGGGGCAAAGATCACAAGGATAGGCCGCAAGCTCTGGAAATTTTTGACAAGATAAAAAATAAGATGATAAA
>JAISCP010000075.1 GCA_031265495.1 Heliobacteriaceae bacterium
ATTTACATTCATTTGGCGGGTTGCTTCCTCTAATCGTCTGTCAAATACTTCTTTGGCCGTTGAGTATGATTTCTCCTGCCAGTTTGCCATTAATGCAGGCATGGTCAGCGCTGCTACAATCCCGATTACAGTTAGGGTTATCAATACCTCAGCCAAGGTGAAGGCACCTTGCGTTTTCATAGAAAGCCTCCTATTTAATCCATACTTTATTTTTATACCAGATTTTCTAATTTCTGTCAATAATTGTTGTTAAAAACCTGCCATAACCATTCTGTCATGCTGAAAGACCCTGAAACGAGTTCCGCATGACAGAGAGGTTAAGGTGGGCTGTGGCAATCCTTTGCTGTTCCCTCTTTCCTGTTTACTATTAACTAATTTAGCTATCAGCCCTCTATACCTCTTAATTTCCTATTGGTATATTCACCTTCTCCCGCTGCGTCATTGCAGCGCGTTAGCCCGACGCGGCAATCCTGTAAATTTAATATTTTTGAATGGATTGCTTCGTCGCTTGCCGTGCAAGCTCCTCGCAATGACGTTATCAATAAAACCCTCCGTTAGAGACTAGGGGTTAGGGACTGGAAACTAGTATTTTCAACCTTTCAACTGTTCAGCCCTTCAACCATCCTTCCTATTTACTGACAACTAACATCAGCCTTTAACCGGAACAGCGTTTTCATGCTCAATCAATGAAATAAATTCTTCCACCAGCTCAGCATTCCATTTTTTGCCCGAGTCCTTTCTAATAATCTCCACAGCCTCGTCCGGCGTTAATTTGCTGCGGTACGGACGGGGTTCGATGAGCGCAAAGTACACGTCTATAATCAGTACAATCTGGGAAGTTACAGGAATTGCGTCTCCGGAAATATGCTTAGGATAACCCGTACCGTCCCAATTTTCATGATGGTGCTCAATAATAGGTATTACATCCTGAATATATGAAATAGGTTTTAAAATCTCTCTTGCCGCAATTATCGGGTGTTCCTGAATGTATTTTTTTTCTTCACCGGTCAGCGGTTCCCTTTTCTGCAAAATATCAGACGGAATCATCAGGTTGCCTATATCGTAAAGAAGCATTGCAACACGCAGATTATCAATTTCCTCTTTTGACAGGTCAAAGCGTTTTGCAAGCGTAACGGCTATTAAGTTCTTGGACTTGGCAACCCCTTCAGAGTGCGCCGGATTATAGGTTCTTGCCAAAATATCCGAAACTGAATAAAGGACTTCTTTACTGCTGTCCGGCTTTTTGAGTTTAGAGTACAAATCCGCGATTAAATCCTGAGCAACAGGAATATTATGTTTGGATAAAATATCCGTAAACGTATTGACGGCAACTTCCTGCCATGAAATTTCACTGACGGGTTTTGCCATAGTAACCCTGTTTTTGCCGTTGCGTTTAGACTGGTACATAGCTTGATCGGTAAGCTCCATAATTTCATCAATATTATCCGAATGCTCCAGAAAAGTTGCAACTCCGACGCTTGCGGTTACACCGCCTATTTCGTCAAGTTTGCATTCTTCAACAGCTTTTCTGAATCTTTCCGCAGCGACCAACGCGCCCTGAGAGTCAATGCCCGGAAGCATTACGTTGAATTCTTCCCCGCCCATGCGCGCCACAATATCTATTGAACGTGCATTATTCTTCAAAATCCGCGCAACTGCCTTAATCGCCAAATCTCCGTAAGCATGCCCGAATTTGTCATTAATATGTTTTAAATAATCCAAATCCAGTCCGATAATACTAAAAGGCTGTTTCTGGCGCACTGCACGAACAACTTCTTTTGCTGTCTGCTCCTCAAAATAGCGCCTGTTATAAAGCCCCGTCAAACTGTCAGTTACCGCCTGTTCTTTAAGTGCCTCAAACAAATTTGAGATAGTTACCGCCATTTCAATCTGGCAGGCAAACATCATCAGAAAATCTTTCTCGGCGGCAGACACTTCGGAACGTAACGACACAACGATGAATACGCCAAAAGGTTTATTCTGAATGTATAGAGGTATTGCTATAAGCGAACCGGCTTTTGAAACAGCTTTCTTAAGTTTTTCACCCGTAATATATTTTAACACTAATCTTGCATTTGTAGTTGTTTTAATTTCATGGTTTTTAACAGCTTCGGCAAAAATCTTGTGAGAAGTATAATCTTCTATAATTGTACTGTGAACATATCCCAATTCTCCCTGAGTCATAACCGTTTCCAGAATATTCTGCAGAGGCACCGAAGAATTCATCATATCCCAGATATGCTGCAAGGTTAAAATCCGTTTGTTGGTTATATTTAATTCACGCGTACGCTGTTCAATTTCCCGCTCCAGCTGAAGGTTACGCTCATATATCTCCGAGTAGTCCTGTTTGCTGCCGTAAACAGCATTCTCAACTTCATTTATTTTTGAATATATTTCTTTAATTTGAGAGAAAAAGTCCATTATACCCTTTTTTATAATATTATATACTATATAACCTGCTTTTTAAACAAGTTATTTACAATATTTATTATTTCCTGCGGCTGCGGGTAATTTACACAGCGTTTGTGCTTTAGCGGGCATTTTTTGGTAAGGCATGGCTGGCATTCAAGGCTGCCGCTTACCGAAAAATAACCTTCCCCCACAGGTCCGAATAATCCTGCCGGAGTACAGGTGAAAATGGCTATTACCGCCGGCTTGCATACCGCCCGTGCAAGGTGGCAGCTTCCCGAATCCGGCGCAATTACCAAATCAGCGCGTGAAAAAATTTCTATCAAATCTTGTATATTTGTTTTTCCGGTTAAATTGATAAACTCATCCCCGCCAATATATGATATAAGCGGTTTATCACATTCCATACCGGTAAAAATCAGATTATATTTATCTTTCAAGGCATTTACAAGTTCTTTCCAGTTATCAGGCTTCCAGTGTTTTAACTCCCACGTAGTCGCGGGCGCAATTACTACAACCGGCTTTCCGGAAGAAAGAGCATTGAGCAAACCGTCAACTTTTGTTTTGACTGCGGGCGGTGTTTCCGGCAGAGTGAACTTTATGCTGTCCGTCTTCAAGCCGAGATGTTTGGCAAACTGCAGGTAGTTGTTCACGGAGTGTCTTTGATAGCCTGTCTGGATTGCCGGAATAACTTCATTTGCGCCAAAACGGGAAAATTCTCTTGCATCGCGGCAGATTATTCTTCTTTCCGCTGCGCAAAACGCCATCCAGTAAAAGCTTTTAAACATCCTCTGGCAGTCAATTGCCGCATAATATTTTTCTTTTCTTATTTCTTTCAGAATACTTAAATATTCAAAGAAGTTTTTAACTGCCGTGTTTTTTTTCCATTTTTGAACAGGTACAATTATAGTCTTAGCGGCACAGGGATTACCTTCCACAACATCGGCGCCCTTTTCCGAAGTAAGCCACGTAACCTCGTAACCGCCGTCTTTCAACGCATTTGCCAGCGGAATATTAAATATTACATCTCCCAGAGATGACAGTCTGATTAGCAAAACTTTTTTCATTAAGGATTATTATAGCATAAGAGCTTTCTTAGAGACTAGGGGTTAGGGGCCGGAAACTAGGGCGTGTCGACATTCAAATTCAATTTTCGTTACCCTGATATCAGTGAATAAGTGGTTGGGATTGATAAAATCAAACCATAACCATCCTGTCACCCTTGTATAGGTTAGGTAAATCGGTGACAAAAATGTTTTTTTCTTAACATGAAAGAATAAAAGAAAAGGAGAAAAATCATGCACACGAAAACAATTGAAAACCTAACAACTATTACAAAGAATTACATCAGGAATTGGAAATTTCTAATCAGGGAGTATGAATAAAAGAAGGAAAACACCCTCAATTCAGGTTTGTAACCGACTTT
>JAISCP010000132.1 GCA_031265495.1 Heliobacteriaceae bacterium
ACTTTTACTACCTCAAAAACAGAAGTTACAACCCCTGTCTATAATTATAAATTCCGCTCCGACGGAGGGGGAACGTACAGCCTGCTCAGAGGTAATTTTAACACAGAAGTCTTCCGCGGCCAGGCAGCTAAACTTGCTGTTTACCAAAACCAGCTAATAGTAAACAACACCCTGTTTGACCATGTTTACTTAGACAGCAATGAGCGAACAGCAATGGCTAACAAATATGCTGCCGGTACAGAAATGTTTGCACCATACCAGTTCACAAAAAAAGACGGAGCTATCTGGACTAAAACATATGCTACATTTGAAAGACTTTCAATGACACACGGCCTTAATGTAGCTAACAATGCATACGGACAAATCATAGGAGCTGATTTCCCGGTTGTTGAATTATCTAAAGGGTGGAAATTCTTACCAACGGCTTACATTTCATATAACGGAGGCCACCAGACTTTTAACGGTGTTTCTATGTATCAAAACGGCGGCCAAGGCGGATTTATGGGAACCTTTAACAAAGGTGACTTCATTGGTTCAGTTCTTGCTTACGGAGGAGGTTACAACAACGAAATGTCCGTAGCCGGCAACACTGAAAACACAGGTAACTGGTTTGCGGGAACCGCTGTTAAGGGAGCATATAACATCCATGCTACAAGAAACTTTATTATTCAGCCTAATTTACTTGCGAGTTACAATATCTTCGGCAAACAAAACTGGTATTCTAACTACGGCGCTCTCTCCATGAATTCCGGCTTGCTCAACGGAATAAACGTAGCTCCGGGGTTGAACCTTATTTACGGCAGAGAAACTTGGAGCGTTTACCTTACAGCATTGTATATGTATAACATAAATGACAGCGTAGGGGGTCGTGCGGGCTCGGTTAACCTTCCGGGCTTAAGTATGCGTCACGGGTATCTTGAATACGGCGTAGGGGCAACGAAAACCTGGAAAGACAGATTGTCTTCTTACGTTCAGTTTGTAATTCGCAACGGTGGCCGAACAGGCGTCGGCTTTCAGCTGGGGCTGACTTGGAAGTTCTAGTGTCAGGGGACCGGCATAACACTAAATTTACTGGATTGCCGCGTCGGGCTGACGCCCTCCTCGCAATTGTACATGTCAAGTAATTAGTTACATGATTTAGCGAATTGTTGCGGTGTATCTCCATTGAGCGAAGAGTGCGATCTGTGTTCGTTGTAATAGACTAGAAAGCCCAATAGCTCGCTCTTTAGGTCTTCCAAGTCATTGTACAAAGCGTCTTCTATGAAGTCTTCCTTCAATGTTTTCCAAAAACGCTCAATCTTTCCGTTTGTTTGCGGTCTGTATGGCTTCGTATACTTGTGCTTCATCTGCATTTCAAGCAGCAAACGCTCAAACGGATGTTCTTCTTTGTTTTTAGTATTAGCTCCGGAGCCAAATTCCGCTCCGTTATCTGTCATTACTGACTCAACTTCAATACTGTAACGCATTCTCAACATGTTAAATGCCTTTAGAGTTGCAAACATTACTGTTAAAGCCTTTTTATTCTCTAATACTTCTACCCACGCAATTCTTGAATAATCATCTATTAATCCCAGCAAATAATACGTTTTATCCGGGTTTGCTATTGCGATTCCTTTTGAAAGCTGATGGCAATCAGTATGTACTAACTCACCTATTTTGCTCATGATTATCCTTCTGCGTTCCTGCTTTTGTGGTTGTTTCAACTAAACCATATTTCCTACAAATATTGTACACCGTTGAAGGACTCAATTGGTTTGAGTATTTAATTTCGTACCTGCTGTTACCTAATTGGCGCAGCTCAAGTACTTTTTGTTCAACCTTTAAATCAGTTCTTCGTATCTTAAATTTAGGACCTCTTTTTTGGGGGAGAAGCGAGGCTTCAACAGGATTTTGCTTGTATCTGTGGTAGATTTTCATGAAGTTTTGGTGTGAAAACTTGTGGTGTTTACAAAATTCCTTAACAGTCCTAAAAATACTGCTATTTTTAGTTTTAACCGCTTCATACTCGTGGACGCACGCCAGCATCCGTGTTTGTCTTTGATATTAATTCTTTGTTACTTGTCATAATTAGCCTCCTTTAGTTTTATTTAACCAAATCATGTAACTAATTACTTAACATGTACAATTGCGAGGAGCTTGCGCAGCAGGCGACGAAGCAATCCAGTCAAAACCGTTGAATTTACTGGATTGCCACGTCGGGCTAATGCCCTCCTCGCAATGACGATATACGCCAGACAGACACACACCATAACCTTACTATTCACCTAATCACTTAGTCCATTAAAATCAATAAAACCCTCATCCGGTACTGCGTACCACCTTCTCCCAGAGGGAGAAGGGCAGGCTGAGCCTGCACCCAAAACGCTGTACTCTACCCAAGATTTGTTCAACCCTTAAACCTTTCAACCCTTCAACTATTTTAGCCATACTTCTATCCCTCAAGCCCTCTATACCTCTTAATCACCTATTCACTTTTTATTGTATAATAACAAACAAAGAGGAGGCAAAACATGAAAATAGCGGTCATATCAGATATTCACGGGAATTTCCAGGCGCTGGAAAGCGTTTTGGAAGATATAAAGAAAAATAATTGCGATAAGATTTTTTGTCTTGGCGATTTAGCGCTCGCAGGACCGGAACCCGCAAAAGTAGTCGATTTTCTTATGCACGAAACCCGCCCGGCAAATGTTTCAGGTTCGCCCGCTGCATCCTGCCTGGAAATTATTCAGGGCAATTGCGACAAGTTTATAGGTGATTATTCTTCCGCAGTTTTTGAACGTGTAAAAGAAAAATTTCCGGCTATGGCAAACGCGCTTGCGGATGATGTTCTTGTGCTCAGCAGCGCGCAGAAAGAGTATTTAAAAAACCTGCCGCCGCAGAAAGAATTAGAGATTGAAGGCGTCAAAATCCTTCTTGTTCACGGTTCGCCCAGAGACAACAATGAAGATATTCTGCCGGACATGCCGCTTGAAGTTGTTGAAGAAATGCTGGAAGGCACAAATGCGGATGTAATTTTCTGCGGACACACGCATATTCCCTGCGGCTATCAGACAGGCAAAAAGCAAACAGTGGTCAATACCGGAAGCGTTGGACGTCCGATGACACAAGCCCGCGCCTGCTACGTTATTGCGGATTTTAAAAACGGAGGGTTCTCGGTTGAACACAGGCTGGTTGATTACGACAAAGAGCTGGCGGCAAAGCTTCTGGAAGCAAGAAATTTCAAGGGTTCAAAAGAGATTGCCGGACTTATACTAAATCCTGTCAGCCGCCACGTTTAATTTCCGGTGATGAAAGTTCCTCTCCCTGCGGGAGAGGATGAATTTCTTAATGAACACGCAGTGTGAATTTAGAAATTCAGGTGAGGCGGCGCAAAACAGAATAAATCCGGAGTAGAATACATGTAATGGGTACAGCCTGCCCCCTCACTCCAAGCACTAAGTTCAACCTGCGGTTTCGCTAAGTGCTTGTTCTCTCTCCCGCAGGGAGAGAGCTGGCAGTTCCCACTCGCCCGGAGAGTAAACCATTCAACCATTCAACTATTCAACCTTCTTTGTTTGTGTTACAATAGCAGCTATGGATATTAATAATCTGGTTTCCTATATTAAGAGGCTGAGTGAGCCGAGCGTTCTGGTTGTCGGCGACCTTGCTTTGGACGAAATGATTTACGGTGATGCGGAGCGTATTTCCCGTGAAGCTCCGGTGTTGATTTTACAGCATACACAGACAAAACTAATTCTCGGCGGCGCTTCAAATGCAGCTCATAACGCGGCCGCGCTTAACAACGGGAAAGTCAGTGTTATCGGGGTTATCGGGGACGATTTTCAGGCAGGACAGCTTATTGAAACTTTTGAGAAAGCAAATGTTAACTGTGAATATCCGGTTAAAGATGCAGCGCGCAAAACAACAACAAAAACACGTATTTCAGGTTCGATTTCAACATCAATTACACAGCAGATTGTGCGCGTGGACAGACAAACCAACGGTTTTATCGGCCCGGAAAGCGAAAAAAAAGTTCTGGCAAATATAGAAAAAGCTGTTCCGCAGCATGACGCGGTAATTTTATCTGACTATCACATAGGAACGCTTACCCGTAAAATCATTAACAGAACCATAGAGCTGGCGAATAAGCATAACAAAATAATTGTGGTTGACGCACAGCAGGATTTGGGGTCTTATAAAAATATTACGTCCATGACGCCGAACCTGCCTGATACACAAAAATTTGCAGGATTTCCCGTTGAGAATGAAAATGACCTTAAAAACGCCGGCGGCAGGCTTCTGGAAGAAACCGGCGCAAAAGCTGTTTTGATTACCTGCGGCGCGGACGGCATGGCAGTGTTTGAGCATAGCGGGAAGTATACAAAAATTCCGGCGTTTAATAAATCGGAAGTGTTTGATGTCACCGGAGCGGGGGATACTGTCACCGCTGTTTACACATTGGCGCTTGCGGCGGGCATAGATGCCGTTAATGCGGCTGTTATCAGTAATATTGCGGCAAGTATTGCGGTTAAACGCTTCGGGTGCGCAACCACAACAATTGAGGAACTTATAAATGTTTGTGAAATGCGCAAAGCGCGGGCAAACAGAAAACACAGGAGATAATATGAAAAAAAAGGCTGACTTAATTATTATTGCGGGTTTAATTTTGGCGCTGGCTGCCGGGTTTTTTACCCACAAAAACTTCAGGCAGACTGCGGGAAAACAAATTGAAGCAACTTCCAAAATAACATTTCAGATTTACATCAGAGGCTTGACTTATACGGGCAAAGATTTGCCGATTAAAGCCGGCGGTAAAACTTTTATCAGCATAAGAAATGTTCCTTATACAAATTTGGATGTGGTTGATGTTAAGGCCGAGAGGAGAAAAATGCTTCTGCCTGTTTTGAATAAGCCCGTTGAGGATATTTCGCAGGCATATTTGTACGATGTTCTCGTAACTTTAACGGATAATGCAAAAATTACCAAAGACGGCGCTGTTGTCGGCGGAAACAAAATAAAAACCGGACTGCCCGTAACGCTTGAGGGCAAAGATTATAAGTTTTCCGGTATTGTTTCCGACTTAAAGATTATGACCACGGATGATAAAGAGCTTAACAGGACAATAAACGCAGTAAATGATGTTCAGTAAATATTTATATGAAAACAGTCTGTTTTTACAGCATATAGACAAATTTATTCTTGTATCTGTTTTGGCGGTGTTTATACTGTCATTGTTTATGCCGTCTGATACAATTGGCTTTGCGGCTGTGGTTACGATTTTTCTGACTGTTGTGAAGCTGTTAACAAAACCGGCTCAAAAATCAGCGCCTAACCTGTTTGAACTATGGCTGCTGGCTTATTTTATGCTGGTTGTGGTAAGCCTTTGCGGCTCCACTTTATTTTCATTAAGCCTGCATGGTTTTATGAAAACGGTTATATATTTGTCGTTTTATCTTTCAATGAAGGTTTATCTGAAAGATAATAAAGATAAAATTCTGTGGATTATTGCGGTGATAGGGATTTGTACGGCTGTGGAAAGTATTGCCGGCCTGCTGCAAAATTCACTGCGGATTGCGGAGATTTCAACATGGCAGGATGTTTCAAACCTTAATCCCGAAGAAGTTATGACGCGTGTTTACGGAACCCTTAAACCCTTAAACCCGAACCTTTTGGGCGGGTATTTGCTTGCGGGTCTGCCATGCCTGTTTGGTCTGGGCGCATATTTTTTCGTGCAAAAACAGTACAAAGTATGTCTGACGGGTCTTGTTTTGTCAGTATTGTGTTGTGCGGCGCTCTTTGCAACCGGAAGCAGAGGGGCTTATCTGGGGTTTCCGGTAATATTAACAGGGATTTTTACAGTAAACGCAAAGTATTTATGGCAAAATTACAAAAAAGTATATTTATTGTTCACCGGCGCTGCTATGGCGGCTGTTACATCGGCTGTTCTTTGTATAAGCTCTTTGCGCGCACGGTTTTTGTCGATTTTTGCAATGCGGCAGGACTCCTCGAATTCTTTCCGGTTCAACGTTTACCAATCCTCGTTTGAAATGTTCAAAGACAACTGGCTGCTTGGAATAGGCGTGGGCAACATGAATTTCAGGGAGATTTACGGGCTTTATATGAAAACAGGTTTTGACGCTTTGAGCGCGTACAATGTTTTTCTGGAAATAGCCGTAGAAAGCGGGGTTTTTGCCCTAATCGCCTTTTTAGGGTTTTTAGCTCTGTTGGTGAAAAACGCAATTAAGTTTATTATAAATTCCGTTGATGTTCAAAAGGTTATTTTTGTTTCCGCCGCACTTGTTTCAATATGCGCCGTAACGGTTCACGGGCTTGTGGATACGGTGTTCTTCCGTCCGCAAATCCAGTTTGTCTTCTGGACTATGGCCGCGATTATTTCTGTTTATCAAGAAGACTTATGTACCTCTTAATTTCCTATTTACCTAATCATTTAATATTTTTTGTGCTAAAATAAACTTATGATTTTACCTGAAAATTTCGGAATTGCAATGCTTATTACCCTGCTGGCAGGGCTTGCCACAGCTATCGGAGGCTGTATTGCTTTTGCTGTTAAGCCCGATAATATGAAGGTTCTGTCCGCAGGGTTAGGGTTTTCCGCAGGAGTTATGATTTTTTTGTCGTTTGCGGAAATTCTGCCCGAAGCTAAGGAAATGTTGAGCGTAAATTTCCCTAACCACTTTGAATGGCTCGTTATGGGCGGTTTTTTGCTGGGTATTGTTATAGCAATCGTAATAGATTATTTTGTTCCTGACCATATTGATACGGATAACCTTCTTCAACAAAATGAATGTCATGATGAATTGAAAAACGGTGGAAATAATAAGAAGTTCTGTAAAGCAGGATTATTTACCACAATTGCGATTTGTGTGCATAATTTTCCGGAGGGTATGGCGACATTTCTTGCATCTTCACAAAACCTTACGCTGGGAATTTCTGTCGGAGTTGCTATTGCAATTCATAATATTCCCGAAGGAATTGCCGTGGCGCTTCCGGTCTATCATTCTACGGGCAAAAGGCGTTATGCTATGCTGTATTCGTCGCTTTCGGGGTTATCGGAGCCTCTGGGGGCGTTTATAGGAGTGTTTTTGCTGCAGTTATTCCTGCCGCAGATTCTGCTTGGATTTTTGTTTGCAACGGTTGCGGGAATTATGATTTATATTTCGTTTGATACGCTCCTGCCGCTCTCCAGAGAGTACGGAAGCTGGCACTTATCCATGATTGGGATTATGTCGGGAATTATCTTTATGTGGGCGGCAATGCTGGTGATTTCATGACATTATCAAAACTTTTTGACGCGGCCAGAAACCTCTATGCAATGCCTGCTTATAACTCAAATTCCGGTGAAGCGCCTGTGCCTTTGCGGTATTTTTTTGAGCTTACCCACCGCTGTAATTTGCAATGCCCGTACTGCTATGTAGGCGCCGAACGCAATAAGCGGGAACTCACAACGCAGGAATGGTTCAAGGTAATTGACCAAATTCCGTTCTATTCTTTTGTAACGATTGTCGGCGGCGAGCCGCTTATACGTAATGACTTTGTTGATATTCTGATGTATACGGCAAAGAAAACGCTCGGGAAATTAAATGTTGTTTCCAACGGAGTTTTGATTAATGATGAAATTATTGATGCATTTATTAAAAGTAAAATGCTGCTTTTGTCTGTTTCTCTTGACGGTTACGGAAAAAATCATGACAAAAACCGCGCTAAAAAAGGTATTTTTGAAAAGATTACGGCTAACTTTGAAAAAATGCAGCGCAAAGGACGCCCGATGATTGATATTAAGACCATTGTACTCGAAAATAACCTTGACGACCTTGTTAAGTTGTATAAATATTGTGACGAAATGAGATTTAATTTTTTTTCAATTTCGTTTCTGCGCAGCAATAATTTAAAACAAAATTCAGTATTGTTGGAAAATTTTGCACCGGAGTTTAACGCGGATTATCCGATTAAAAAGTATTTTGACATGGAGCATTTCAAAGAGATTTACAAAGAACTTGAGGCTTTAAGCGGGAAATCTAAAGTTAAAATCCGCTGGTCGCCAAAATTCGAGTATGCGCATGACCCGCTTGCCAAAATTGAGGAATTTTTCTCTTCACCGTCGGACAGGCCGGTTTCGCAGATTTATAAGCCCTGTACGTATCCGTATTCAAATATGATGATTAACCCTGCCGGTGATGTTTACCCGTGTCTGCCGCTTAAAATCGGGAATGTGAAGGAAGCGCCGTTAAAAGACATTTTTAATCTTCCGCATTACAGATGTTTCCGCAAGAACCTTAAAGCCGCGAAAGTTTTCGGCGCATGCCAGATGTGCTGCGAGTTGTGTATTTTGTAGATTAACAGTGAATAGGTGAATAAGAGGTATAGATTATGGCTTTTTGGTTGAAGGGTTGAAAAGACGCTAGTTTCCAGTCTCTAACCCCTAGTATCTAATGGAGGGCTTTATTGATAACGTCATTGCGAGGAGCTTGCACGGCAAGCGACGAAGCAATCCAGTCAAAATACTGAATTTACTGGATTGCCGCGTCGGGCTTACGCCCTCCTCGCAATGACGCGGCGGGAGAAGGTGAATAGGTGAATAAGTGATTGGCAAAATCAAACCATAACTATCCTGTCATGCTGAACTTGTTTCAGCATCTGCACATGACAAAAGCACACCATAACCTATATAATCCTGAACAACCGGATTGTTTAAGGTTCTGACTACAAAAATATTCAATACCTTTAAGCTTTACTTCCCCGTACAAAAGGCAGATCCTGAAACAAGTTCAGCATGACAGGATGGTTTTTAATGTCGACACGCCCTAGTCTTTCAACCTCAGTAGTTAATTTTCCCTTCCTGAAGAACCTTTGCGGCACAGTTAATACCGGCAGTATTTGATGTACCACCGGTGCATCCTGCTGAATTGTTTGTAGTGCCTGCCGGGTATAAACTGTTAGATTCCGCTGTTAAAGCAAACATAAATACATCCCGTCCCAATATATTTGGTTTTGTATCGCCGTTTACGTCAACGTAGAATGCAGGAACGGCTTTGCTTGAGCTAACGCCTACATTTGTGGAGCTCCAAAACGTAAAAGTCACATTCATTCCATCGGATAGCCTTATAGCGCAAGAGTCAACTCCTATTGAATTCGCTCTGGCGTAGGCATAGTTCACTCCGCCAAGCGCTTTGGTAATGTCTTTTGACCAGCATCCTGTGACATACTGAGCGCATCCGCAATCTTGTGTTATATTCAAGTACGGCTTGTAATACTCAAAAAATTCTTTTGTAGAATTTGTGTTCCCGTCAGCTAAGTTCCAGTTTTCAATGGGATTATCAATAACAATACTATGTGTGGCCTGCGATAAAATTGAATAAGCTTTTTTCATTGCCGTAACTGAAGCATGTTCACGTGCATTACTAATCAGCGCAGGCATGGTTAACGCCGCAACCACCCCGATAATACCAAGAGTAATCAGTACTTCTGCAAGAGTAAACGCCGCAAATTTTATATTTTTATCTGTGGATTTCTTATTCTTCGCGCAGTGCATATATCATCTCCTTTATACTTCTTTACCTTTTAATATATTATATGTCTATTAATAGAATTATAATATATCGAATTTTTTATGTCAACAGGTTAAAATTATTTAATGTGGAAAGATGATTTTTTGAAACTGGGGCATAAAATTAAATTTGAGAGAACAAGGCGTAAAATGTCGCAGCTGGCTCTGGCACTAAAAACGGGTTTGACAACGCGTTCCGTCAGCAGGATTGAATGCGGAACAAATGATCCGCGATATTCCACTCTGATGAGGATAGCGCAAGCCTTTGACATGGAGCTTTCCGATTTGTTTAATTTCAGGCTGTAAGCCGGCTTATATTATTACCATATTTAACCGCGTAATGATTTGTGTGCTACAATCTTACTATGAATACTTTGAATTCTTCAATCAAAAATACCAGACAAAAATACCGTGAAATATTTATGACATGCGCCAAAGAAATCCAAAAACGTGTTGATGAGCTTAAACCTGCCGGAGTAAACGATATTTTTGATACTTTTGAGCGCGGCAGCGCCGGTGCACAGTGGCAAAAAAATGTTCTGGATATGTTTGAAAATGAAATTGCAAAAGATATTTACCGTAAGTGGCGTGAAATCCTTGATTATCGGGAAAAATTTTCGTGTACGGGCTGTACCACCTGCTGTAATCTTGCTTGCAGCGAGTTTTCGCCGGACGAGCTGGCACAAAAAGCAAAAAATCAAGATAATTTTGCTAACCAATTTTTAAGTATTTTTGTTCCGTACGAAACCCGCGAGGAGGCACAGCATGTATATCCTGAGTATTTGGAGCTGTTGAAAGACACAATTGACGAAGATGTTTATTTTTACCACTGTCCGAAACTCAACGAACATGGGCGCTGTTCGGATTATGAGAACCGCCCGCAGATTTGCCGTGATTTTCCCGATAACCCGCTGAGCATCCTGCCAAAATCCTGTGGGTTTTACGGCTGGCGCGAAGAGGTTCAGCCTGTGGCTCTCATGCTTCATTCCATGCTCGAAATTCTTAATTATTATAAAGATAAAATTAGAGACCCGGAAGCTGTAAATTAGAAATAGGAAAGAGGGAACAGCAAAGGGCCGTCATTGCGAGGAGCTTGCACGGCAAGCGACGAAGCAATCCAGTCAAAAACGTTGAATTTACTGGATTGCCGCGTCGGGCTGACGCCCTCCTCGCAATGACGCGGCGGTTATGTTGTGATCTGTCATGTGCAGATGCTGAACCAGCGGATTTCGGCGGGGCTGAAAGCCCCATGTGAGGCCGGACGTTACTCCGGCCGAACGCCGATAATCCAAGACGAGTTCAGCATGACAGGAAGGTCGTTCAGCGGGATGTTTTTATATTGAATGTCGACACTGCCTAGGTGTACATATCGTTCCCTTATAAAGATTAAGTTTATATAAAGGCATGTGTTGTCTGTGTTAAACTAAAATTAAGATAAAGGAGACAGGCATGATACCGATTTTGGACTCAAAACGCCAATATGCGCAAATTGGCGCAGAAATTGAAAAAGAAGTAACGGAAGTTTTACGCTCAGGGTCTTATATTCTGGGTAAGCACAATAAGGCGCTTGAAGAAGAAATGGCGCAGTTTATCGGAGTGAATTACTCTGTTGCGCTGAACTCAGGTACTGACGCGCTTCATCTGGCGCTTCGCGCTCTTGATATAGGCGCAGGAGATGAAGTTATTACTGTTGCATTTACGTTCGTTGCAACAACGGAAGCTGTTGGTATTGTCGGGGCAAAACCTGTTTTTGTTGATATTGATAAAGATACTTTCAACATTGACCCGATGAAAATCGAAGCTGCGATTACCCCGAAAACAAAAGCTATAATCCCTGTCCACCTGTACGGCCAGCCTTGCGATATGGATATTATTATGGATGTTGCCAAGCGTCATAACCTGTACGTAATCGAAGACTGCTGTCAAGCAATCGGCGCGCTTTATAAGGGAAAAATGGTCGGAAGCTTCGGCGATATAAACTGTTTCAGCTTCTACCCGACCAAAAATCTCGGCGCAATGGGAGACGGCGGACTTTGTACAACAAACAACGAACAGTTGAAAAACAGGCTGACCGCACTCAGAAATCATGGCGGCGCAGTCCGTTATTACCATGACGAAATAGGCGTAAACAGCCGTCTTGATGAAGTTCAGGCAGCTATTTTGCGTGTTAAGCTCAATTATATTAAAGAATGGAATGAAAAACGCCGCAAAAATGCTTATTTTTACAATGAATTGCTGGCAGACTGCGCGGACGTTCAAACTCCGTCAGAACTTGACAATACGTACTGTGTTTACCATCAATATACAGTGAAAGTTCCTAACCGCGATGAAGTTCACAAGCTTCTTCAGGAAAACGGAATTGGCGCAATGCTTTACTACCCTGTGCCTTTACATCTTCAAAAAGTTCACGAATATCTGGGGGTTGGCGCGGGTTCCCTGCCGAGCACAGAGGATAATACAAAATCGGTAGTGTCGCTTCCGATGTTTCCCGAGCTTACGGAAGACGAACAGCGAACCGTCGCGTCCACACTAATTGACTGTATTCAAAAGTCAAAATCGCCCGTGTGTCAAGCTTAAAAGTCTGCGTCAAATTTTTTACCCGCTCCCTCAGGGGCTGGTTTGCGTGTGCTTAAATCAAAAGGACTTGTATGATAGCTGCCTTGATTGATTTCAATATTTGGCAGCGGCAAGCTTTCGTTGCGTAACCTGTCACTTCCTGTGAGTCCTAAGAATTCTATTATTTTAGGTGGCATATTTTTGTATCCTCATTTTTAACCGCGAAGGTTAATTGTTTCACCTTGCGGTCTGTACTCAGGGTTAAACCGGAAATTTTCTTCCAGTCCTGCTTTAACATCAGGCATTTGTTGTGATAAATTTGCACTTGATTTTGCATTCTGAACCATTTGTACCACATAAGCCATCAACGTATTTGGGCCATAATCTGCGGTAGCTGCTCCGGCATACATTGATGGGTCTGATTTTATTGGTGTTGTGTCATATTGACTCATTTTTTATCCTTTTTCATGCAATTAAATAAAATTTACTTTCCGGCGGAACTCCATTTTCATTATACGCATTGGAATACTTGCTTATTCCTCCGCATATATGATTCACTGCCGTTGTGTCAGGATACAGACCTTTTGAAAATCCGTTGCATCCTTCGCCGGTCCATACTCCATCTTTGATTGCGTTGCCACATTCCCGTATAGTTTCACCGATACCATCCGCTGGATATAGCTGGGAGTTTGTTTTATTGTATGCCTGTTCTGCACTAAAAATATTAATGCTGTAAAGTTGCGTTGATATTGGAGGTGTCATATACTCTTTCCTTGATTTCTCTCTGTATATATATAAAGTATATATTACCCAAATAATTGCTTTTTTAAACAAAAACAGGTTTACAATTGTTTACAAATGCCGGCTGGGTGAATAGGAGACTAAGAGGTATAGAGGGCTTGAGGGATAGCTTTTTAGTTGAAAGGTTGAATAGTTGAAGGGTTGAAAGTTTAAAATCTCTTCTCCTATTGGGAGAAGGTGGCGCGTAGCGCCGGATGAGGGTTTTATTGAAATTAGTAAATAGTGGTTAGTAAATATGGTTGAAAAGATGCTGGTTTCCGGTCTCTAACCTCTCCGTACGGGAGAGGATGAATTTCTTAATGAACACAGAGTGTGAATTTAGAAATTCAGGTGAGGTGGCGCAAAGCCGAATAAAACTTGTGTATAGCAATGAGATGTGTGCAGCCTGCCCCCTCACTCCAAACACTAAGCTCAACCTGCGGTTTCACTAAGTGTTTGTACTCTCTCCCGTATGGAGAGAGGCAGGCATAGCGTGGCACCCCAAATACTGTGCTCTACCCGAGATTTATTCAACTATTCAACTAATTTTAACTATCCCTCAAGGGGAGGGTAACTCAACCGTTCAACCCTTCAACCTTTCAACTAGTTTAGCTATACCTCTAATTTCCTATTAACTAATATTAAGAAATTTTAACAATTTACTAAATAATACGCAATTTTTATGGATATATATACTTTATATATATAAGAGTATAAATCATGAGGATAGTATAATGTCTTTATATATGCCCAAATACCAAATGTGGGGCGGCGTGCAAAGAATGCCGGTTATACATAATGTAACAAATAAATATTATTACGGCTGCTGCGGAGGCGGTTATGGCTATAATGACGGCGGGAGCAGCAATTTGCTGCTGGGCAGCTCGCTTCTCCTTATGGGTATTGGCGCTTTTGTTAATCTTTTTGCAAAAAATAATAACAACTCTTATAATAATAATTATTATAATTATAGTAATTATGGCTACTCAGGGCAGAATTATTCATATATGCCGAATTCTACGCCAACGTATACAAATTCTTATGTGAATTATTCAAACCAATTAAAGCAACATAATAGTAATCTTTCAAGCTTACAGGCGCAGCTTGCCTCACAATCCACCGAAAAATCAGGCGGAAGCAGCAGTCTCACTGACGCGCAAAAACATGTAAACAATGAAAATCAAATGAAGGCGTTTATGAGAGGACTTAAATGTGATGAATTGCAAGCAGAGTATGATAAGGCAACGGGCAAATATAAATTAACAAAAGGCGATGAAATATTATACAATGATACAGATTATGCTGCTTTTGAAGCGGCAGCTAATAAAAACCGCTGCGGATGCCCGGAAACTCCGGAAAGACAAGATGACCGCACGATACCAATTAATGACACGAACGTGAAAAAAAAGAAGGGCAGTCTAACATCATCACAAGTTGTTACTTTTAAAGACGAAAAAGAATTAAAGGCTTTGTTAGACAAAGAAAACTTAGGTGTTAAACAGATATCCCCTCTAAGTAATCCTTTTCATATTGTTTTTCAAGACGGAACTACATTGACTGTTCATAAAAATATGAAATATGCAGATATTTTAAATTATGTTAAAGCCAAAAATAATTTAAATTCCAATAAAGAACTGGCTAAACACCTTCAGGCTCAAATTCCAAATGGCAGAAATCTTAAACTGGCTGGAATAACAGCGCTCGAAGATAAAACTGTTTTTAATATAAAATATACAGAAGGGTCTTGTAAAGAATGTACTTTAAAAATTGAATATAAGGCGCCGGATAATCAACAAAGAAAGCCTTTAATCTTAAGTAAGTTACCTCCAAATAGTACGAATGTACGAGTAAGTGATAAGGAAAAACTGGTCGGAAATCAAGTAGAGCTTAATATATTATATGACTTAGGCGGCAAAAAAGATATTCCTGCAGTAATTCAAATACCTGTATAGGATTTTAGGAATTACTCAATGAGTCCACAGGGTGGGAATTTTTCCAACTCGCGCCATGCCTGCCTCCATGACATGTGCTCTACCCAAGATTTATTCGGTTTTGCGCCTCCTCACCTGAATTTTTTACCCCACCCCGAAATTTGCTTTAGCAAATTTCGACCCTCCCTCAAGGGGGAGAGTGTTAACTTTTTATTGCTTTGTCATTGCGAGGACGAATGTAATGAGGACGAAGCAATCCAGTAAATTCAACATTTTTGACTGGATTGCTTCGCTGCGCTCGCAATGACGAAGCAATGCAAAGTTAACAATGCCCTCAAGGCGAGGGTAAGCCTTTCAACTAATATAAGCTTTTATTGAAAATGTAGACTTAATATTTTATTTGTGGTAATATAGAAAAACGCAATTAAGGAAAGCATGGGTGGAATTCCCTCACTGGTTCGCAGCCGTTACAGTCGGAATGCTTAGTTGATGGTGTACTCACGAAACTGGGAGGTTTTTTTTATGAACAAAGTATTAAAACGGGACGGGAAAATTGTCGATTTTAATTCGGCTAAGATTACAAATGCTATCAAAAAGGCATCTGAGGTGACGAAGGAGTTTGCTCCGCAAACCGCTCACCAATTGACTCAAAATGTAGTTGATTTGGTCAATCAGCTTGTACAAAAAAAAGAGTCAAACCTCAAGGCGCCGACTATTGAGGAAATTCAGGATGCGGTAGAGGAAGTTCTTCTCTCGTCCGATTACAAACAGACCGCAAAATCGTACATTCTGTACCGTGAACAGCATAGTAAAATAAGGGAGTTCGTCTCAACCGCTAATATTAATATGGTTGACGAATATTTGAAAGAACTGGACTGGCAGGTTAATGAAAACTCTAATATGTCATATTCAATTCAAGGCTTGAATAATTATATCGCCTCAAATATCAGTAAAAACTACTGGCTGAACAAAATTTATCCGACGGAAATCAAAGCCGCACACCGGAACGGCGATATTCATATCCACGATTTAAACATAATTTCTGTTTACTGTGTTGGCTGGGATTTAAAAGACCTGCTCATGGAAGGCTTCAAAGGCGTTCCTGGCAAGGTTGAAAGCGCGCCGCCAAAACATTTCAGAACTGCTCTGGGGCAGGCTGTTAACTTCCTTTACACAATGCAGGGCGAAAGCGCGGGCGCGCAGGCGTTTTCAAATTTTGACACCCTGCTTGCGCCGTTTATCCGGTACGACAATTTAGATTACAAACAGGTTAAGCAGGCGCTGCAAGAGTTCGTGTTTAATATGAATGTGCCGACCCGCGTGGGTTTCCAGACTCCTTTTTCAAACATAACTATGGACTTAACCGTTCCGTCATATTATGCTGACCAAAACGTTGTTATCGGCGGCAAGCCTCAGGAAGAAACTTACAAAGAGTTTCAGCCGGAAATGGATATGCTCAACAAGGCGTTTTTTGAAGTCATGATGCAGGGCGATAATTCAGGCAGAGTCTTCACGTTTCCGATTCCGACGTATAACATCACGAAAGATTTTGACTGGAACAATGAAAAACTTGACGGGCTTTGGGAAATGACTGCGAAATACGGGATTCCGTACTTTTCAAACTTCATAAATTCTGACATGAAGCCCGAAGATGCACGTTCAATGTGCTGCCGTCTGCGGATTGACAATCGCGAACTTGAGTATCGCGGCGGCGGGTTATTCGGTTCAAATCCGCTCACAGGCTCAATCGGCGTTGTTACAATCAACCTTCCGCGTATTGCCTGTCTTGCAAAAGACAGACGGGAATTTTTCAACCTGCTTGCAGAACGCATGGAACTGGCTAAAAAATCTCTGGAAATCAAGCGGAAACTACTGGAAAGATTAACTGATAAAAATCTTTACCCGTATACAAAATTCTATCTGAGAGATATAAAATCACGGTTCGATGCTTACTGGAAAAACCATTTCTCCACAATCGGACTTATCGGTATGAATGAAGCGTGTGAAAATCTTATGGGACACGGCATAGGCTCGTTTACCGGAAAATATTTCGCCGGAGAAGTGATGGATTTCATGCGCGAAAAAATAGTTGAGTTTCAGAAGGAAACCGGCAGCAACTATAATTTAGAGGCAACGCCGGCGGAAGGTACAAGTTATCGTCTGGCAAAACTGGATAAAGAAAACATACCGGGAATTGTCTGCGCAAATGATAATGAATACCGCGAAAAAGGCGCTTTCCCGTTTTACAGTAACTCGACCCAGCTGCCGGTGAATTATACTGACGATATTTTTGAAATGCTTGACCATCAGGATGATTTGCAGACAAAGTATACCGGCGGCACAGTCTTGCATATCTTCGCAGGAGAGCGGATTTCAAGCGGCGGGACAATGAAAAATCTTGTGAAAAAAGTCTGTTCAAATTACCGCCTGCCGTATTTCACTTTCTCACCGACTTTCAGTACCTGTCCGAGTCACGGATATGTTGAAGGCGAACATTTTACCTGCCCTGAATGCGGCGAAGAATGCGAAGTTTATTCAAGAATTGTCGGCTACATCAGACCGGTGAAACAATGGAATGAAGGCAAGCGCAGTGAATTCAAAGTGCGCAAACTCTTTAAAGTTGAAGACAGGGAGTTTCAGGCTCAATGTCTTTTAGTATAGGCGGCTTGCAGAGAAGTTCTTTGCTTGATTATCCGGGTAAAATCAGCGCAATAATCTTTACACTTGGCTGCAATTTTCGCTGCGGCTACTGCCACAATCCCGAATTAACAACTCTCAGCGCTCCGAAAATTTCAACACAGGAGTGCTTTGAGTTTTTAAAAACACGGCAGGGCAAGCTTGACGGTGTTGTCATTACAGGCGGCGAACCATGCCTGCAAAGCGGGTTAATAGATTTTATCCGTGAAATTAAATCATTCGGATTTCTGGTAAAACTTGATACGAACGGCTCTTTTCCCGATGTTATTGAGGAATTGATTGAAAAAAAATTGATTGACTATATTGCAATGGACGTAAAAGCGCCGTTATATAAATATCCGCTGATTGTAAACTCTCCTGTTGACACGGAAAAGATTAAACAAAGCATCCGTTTGATTCTGAATTCCGGCATTGATTACGAGTTCCGAACCACAGCCGTCAAGTCACAGCTCTCATTTAAGGATTTTGAGCAAACAGGAAAATTAATCAAAGGCGCAAAAAAATATTACCTGCAAAAGTTTGAGCCTTCAAAGATTTTAGACAAGGCATTAATGAGTGAAAAAACTTACTCAAATGAAGAATTTGAATATATCAGGCAAAAATTATTGCGTCAAATAGAAAGAATTGGAATAAGGTGAAGCCTGCACTAATTAAGTGAATAGGAATGATAGTTGAAAGGTTGAATAGTTGAAGGGTTTAATTCCTTCTCCGGCTCTCCCTGCGGTTTCGCTAAGTGTTTGGAGTGAGGGGGCAGGCTGCACCCAAAACACATGCTCTACCCCAAATTTATTCGGTTTTGCGCCCCCTCACCTGAATTTCTAAATTCACTGTGTTCATTAAGAAATTCATCCTCTCCCGTATGGAGAGGACATTTTAATTCCGGATTGCCGCATCAATAAAAGGTCAACATCCCCGCAAATAATCGGTTATGCTTCAATCTTGTGTATCTTGATGAAGTTTGTTCCGCCCACAAGAAGGTTTGGAAGGCAGCCCGTGATAATCACCGTGTCTCCATGCACAAGCCCGATTTCTTTTATCAAAAATTCGTTGAGTGTTTTTAGCGCTCCTGTGTCGATTTTCGGTTCAAAATCCAAATCCAGCGTATAAACCCCGCGGTATAACTTTAATGCCCGCCGGATTTTACTGTTTGGACAGCACGCAAAAATGGGAGCGCTCAGTCTTCCTTCCGAAAGCGATATTGGCGTAAATCCCGTACCGGTCAACGCAATAACGGCTTTTACATCCATTTTCTTTGTCATGTCGGCAATTGACATTCCTATTGCCATTGCCTGACTGTTCTGCTCCGCTTCAATCATTTGTCTGGGGAACTTATCTCTTGACAAAAAGCGGCTTGCTTCAACTTCATCCGCAATTTTTTTCATCATCCCGGCTGATTCGACAGGATAATTCCCCATAGCGGTTTCACCCGAAAGCATAATCGCATCGGTTCCGTCTAAAATAGCGTTTGCAACATCGGATGTTTCAGCGCGCGTGGGAATAGCGTTTTCTATCATACTTTCCAGCATCTGGGTTGCAACAATAACAGCTTTTCTGTTTTGGTTTGCTTTTCTGATTATGGTTTTCTGCACAATAGGCACTTTTTCCGTGTTAATCTCAATCCCCAAATCCCCGCGCGCCACCATAATTCCGTCCGAAACATCAATAATTTCATCAATATTTTCAACTGCCTGTGGTTTTTCTATTTTTGAGATAATCCGCGCCGTGCTGTTCTTTGAGGCCAGAATTTCGCGGAGTTTAACAACATCGCCGGCTTCCCGCACAAAAGACAGCCCGAGATAGTCAATTTCATTTTTCACCGCAAAGTCAACAAATTCCAAATCACGCTGCGTTAAAACTTCAATGCTTCCGGTTGAACCCGGAATATTAATCCCTTTTCTCTGCTTTAGAAGCCCGTCGGTTTGAATTTCCGCATAAATTATTCCGTTTTGCACATCCGTAACTTCAAGCCGGATTTTTCCGTCGTCAATGAGTATTTGCTCCCCGATGCAGACATCGTCCGCCATACCCTTGTAATCCACAGGAATAATTCCGCCGGACAGCTCTTTCTGATGTCTGAATTTTATAACTTCGCCTTTTTTAAGCTCTATCGGAGCGGGAAGGCTGCCTATTCTGATTTTAGGCCCCTGTAAGTCAAGCAAGACAGGAATTAACGTATTTTCTTCTTTTTCGATTTCCCTTATGTAAGATATGTTTTGTTTATGAAAATTCTCGTCTCCGTGCGAGGAGTTTATTCTGAACATCGTAACTCCGGCGTGCAGAAGCTCTCTGATTTTCTCTTTTGTACACGAGGCAGGGCCCAGAGTTGCCACAATTTTTGTTATAGTGTAATTTTGCATTGAATATCCTTTCTTGTCGTGCCGTTTCAGCATTCTTATATATATTTTTTTTAAATACGGGGGTGTACAAAAAAAAATCCTATGTTATAATGATACTTGAAAAAGAGTTTATAGTAAACAGAGAGGATTTTTTATGAAAAAGTTTTTAGCAGTTTTGATGGTATTCACCATTATGATGTTCAATTTTGTTCCGGCATTTGCCGCAATAGCGGATGTAAGCCCTCAGTACTGGGCCGCTAAAGAAATTCAGGAAGTTGTTGACGCTAATATAATGACGCTTGATTCCGCGAAACGTTTTTCTCCCGAAACAGGCGTTGCAAGAGTTGATTTTGTTAACTCTTTATTGAAGCTTTTAACTAATGATAATCTTGACGTAAAAATTAAAAATACTTTTACTGATTTGAACCAAACAAATCCGTATTTCCACAATATTTTACGTTCCGAACAGCTCGGGCTTGTTTACGGTTACCCTGACAAGACTTTCAGACCTGATAACATAATCCTGCGTTCCGAAGCGCAGTCTGTTATCAGCCATATTACGCGTGAAAAAATTACCGACACCTCAATACTGAATCAGTTTAAGGATGCTGAGCAAATACCTGTATGGGCATCGTCTGTTTATGCAAAATCCGTAAATTACGGCATTTATGTGAATTACCCTGACTCAAGAGAACTGCGCCCGAACGATACTCTTACCAGAGCGGAAGCCGCTGTGCTTCTTGCAAAACTGAAAGAAAAAATCGGACTTGTTAAAGAACAGTATTACGGAAAAGATTTGGAAAAAGTTACTGCAACAGAGCATTTATTTACAACAAAAAAAGCTCCGTGCGATATTGTTAAAATTACCAATTTAAGAAAAGTGATACTTGAAGGCAATGTCCTTGCCGTTCTGTTTGATTGTAAGTTCAAATCAAAAGAACACAAAGCCGGAGATGCGGTTTACTTTGTGAATGACCAGGCTGTTTATACTCAGGAAGGCACCTTGCTAATCCCTGAAAATTCAAAATTTGCGGCAACGGTTCTTGATATTAAAGACCCGCGCTGGTTTAATAAAAATGCGCGCGTTTATGTCCAAATGAATAAAATAATTCTTCCTGACGGTCAGGAAGTTGCATTGAACGCAAAACCGTTCTATAAAGATTACGCTTTAAAAGAAAGCGCTTGGATGAATGTCGGAAAAGTTGCGCTGTCAACGGTAACTATGGGTATTGTAGGCACCGGCGCGGGTATAGGTTTCGCTTTCATTCCGAATCCTGCAAAAATCGGAACAGGTATTGCCGCAGGGCTTCCTGCCGGTGCGGGTATCGGGTTCATTGCCGGCTTGGTTTCACCCGGACTTAACTACAACGCTAAAGCAGGCGAGCAAATATTCGTTATTTTGCTTGACGATGCAAGTATTCTGAAATAGTTATTTTGAATAATATTTGTAATAAATCTCCTCTCTAAGGGGAGATTTATTGTTTTATACTAAGTGAATAAGAGGTATAGAGGGCCGGAGGGATGGCTTTTTAGTTGAATGGTTGAATAAATTTTGGGTAGAACCTGATGTAATGGGTGCCACGCTATGCCTGACCCTTCAAACTACGGCTCGCACAGCTCGCCTTGTTTGTCGTGCAGGCTCAGCCTGCCCTTCTGGGAGAAGGTGGCTGAGATGAGGGTTTTATTTATAACGTCATTGCTGTACATGTCAAGCAATTAGTTACATGATTTTTTAAGAAGACAACAATTTCCGTAATTCTTAAATTTGCCGCGTCATTCCGTCCCGGTCACGTCATCCTGAACTTGTTTCAGGATCTGGCACATGGCAAGTCACACTATCTTCTCAATTTTATTTCAGCATCTGTCCATCTGTACAGGGAAAAAACTTTACGGAAATTGTATATTTTTATCGGTGGTCAGATCCTGAAACAAGTTCAGGATGACGTGGCGGTTATGGTGTAATTTGTCAGTGGCAGATGCTGAAACAGCGGATTTCGGCGGGCGTGGAACGCCCATAGTGAGCAAAACTACGCTTTTGCGAACGGCCGGTAATCCAAAACGGATTATCGTTTTGTGAGAGGAGGGTCGGAATTTGCCAAAACAAATTTTGGGGTGGGGTAAAGGTTAGAATCCGAAATCTTTAAATAACTTTTTATCAAGGGGAAGGTTTAGAATTGCAGATTTGACGGAATTTTCTTTTTTAATTGTATTTCTGAGCATTGCGTTCATAAGTGCGGGCAGGCCAAAGCCCAATGCTGCCAGCGCCATAAGAATACCCGTCCAGTATATTCCGGCAGCAGCATTTTTTGTCCGCTTTAAAATATGCTCCGGCACATCTTTCATTTCGCTTATTTGGCGTAAGTCCTTAATGCCCCGTTTGTCCATAAGTCTGGTTTTTAAAACTTTATCGGAAGCTTTTCCTAAAGCAAGGTTCACAAGCGGGTCAACGGCGAAATATAACACGGCCATTGCTCCAAAACGGATTGAACGGTCTTTGCGCTCGTGCTTATCGCGCGAAGAAACAAGAGCTGCCGGATAATCCGACAAGCCCCACATAAGAGCGAAAATTGTTTTTGACATAAATTTACCTTGAGTATAGTTGAAGTTATTTGCATATTTTTTGATTATGTTATCGGACTTGGAAGTTACCGCCTTCATCACAACTTTGGACGTAATAAGTCCGGGCAGTGTGGCGAGCAGCGCTGTCAAACCCAAATGTTTCAATTTATCTTCTTTATGTTTTTTCTCATTAAATTTTTCCTGCGCCTTCATTTTATGGAGTGCGGAAAAATCATCGCGTTTTGTAAATAATCTTGAACTTTCTGTAACCAGCCAGGGGATTGAAACCCACATCCATGAAGTAGTTAAAAAATCCCACATCAGCACTTTTTCATGGGTTTTTACAAGCTTGGCATGAAGCTCGTCCCCGCGTCCGGCAAATCGTTTAATAATATTCTCAAAATCCTGCGTCGGGTCAACCTTAACCTTGCGCAGCTTGTCGTTCTTAATCACATCCGCTGTCTTGCGTATTCCTTCAAAAAGATAGTCTGTACCTTTAGTTAAATATTTTTTAGGCACTTCCATAATAAGTTTCTCATTGTTCGTAAAATCTTTGATAATATTTTGTGATGACAAAAACTTTTTATTAAAAAACGGGAGCATTATAAACGGGGTCAAAAACGATGCAACAAAATATAATGCTGACATAGTACCGCGCTCCAGCGCTTCTGTTTTATTATTTGACATTGCCGCCTGAGGAATCCCGATACCGCCTAAATCCAAAATCCCCCGATTTAGAAGAGAGTTTTCCTGAATCATAGTTGTTGAATTATAAAATCCTCCGAAAGATGTCTTGTCATGTCCCAATATTTTCATATTAAATACTAAAACACAACAAAGTTTTTTTTGCCGGTTATCTATGAATACATTTCGTCTTCGTAATATTCAAACTCCAAATGCCCGAGTACAATAGTGTTGCCGTCTTTGATGTCAAGCTTTTTGACTTCCTCAAAAACCCCCATGCTTTTCAGAATATTCTGGAGCCGCAAAACCTGTTCCAAATTCCGGCTGTCCGTAACTCCGGCAAGCCTGCTGATTTTTCCGCCTTCAACAGCAAATGTATTTTTATTTATTTTATAAACCATGTAATCGCTGTCATCGTTGTTGTAAGCATCTAAATCTTCCTCAACGGCAACGTCTGTCTCTATTTTTGGAATTTCTTCAACTTTCTGCGACATAAAATCAACCAGCGCATCAAGGTTCTCACCGGTAACAGCCGAAATCATAAATGATTTTATGTAGCCCCCCCCCCCTTGAGAGGAATTATTAAACTGTTCCTTTAATTCAGTCTTCCTGTCTTCTGAAATTGCATCAATTTTATTTAACACAACAATCTGATAGCGCTGCGCAAGGCTTTCGGAATGCAGTTCGAGTTCACGGTTAATTTTTTTATAATTTTCAAACGGATTTTCCGCTGCTGCGTCAACAAGGTGGATTAAAAACCGGCAGCGTTCAACATGGCGCAAAAATTCATGACCGAGTCCGGCTCCTTCGCTTGCGCCCTCAATTAAGCCCGGAATATCCGCAACCACATATCCGCCGCCTGAAGCTTTTTTCACCACACCGAGATTGGGAACAAGGGTTGTAAAAGGATAATCAGCAATTTTGGGTTTTGCGGAGCTTACCCGGCTTATGAGCGTAGACTTTCCTGCATTGGGCATTCCCAGAAGCCCGACATCCGCTATGAGTTTTAACTCCAGTTCCAAATCCCGTTCAATTCCGGGTTCTCCGGGTTCGCAAAATTGCGGCGCACGTTTCTGTGCGGTTGCAAATCTTGCATTCCCGCGTCCGCCGCGTCCGCCTTTTGCCATAAGCGCCTTTTGTCCGTTTTCGTTCATGTCGGCAATTATGCTTCCTGACTTCGAATCAGTAACAACTGTCCCGACAGGAACTTTTATATATAAATTCTTTGCACAGCGTCCGTGCATGTTTTTAATCCCGCCGTTTTCTCCGTTTTGCGCTTTAAAAACCGATTTATGCTTAAAATCCAGCAAAGTTGATATGTCTTCATCCGCCGCAAGATAAACATCTCCTCCGCAGCCGCCGTCACCGCCCGCAGGGCCGCCTTTGTCAACATATTTCTCACGCCGCCACGCAACCATTCCGTTGCCGCCGCGTCCTGAAATTATTCTTATTTTGGTTTTATCTATAAATTGCATAATAGTTAGTAAATAGTAAATAGGGAATAGTAAATAGGATTTTATTATTCTATTTATTTTTGTGGTGTTATTTGCCAAACCTTTAACGTTTTATGGCTCATTATACTGTTCCCTATTTACTATTCCCTATTTACTAATATAATAATAACATGAATATTTTAGCAATCGAAACAAGCTGCGATGAAACAGCCTGCGCCATAGTTAAAGACGGACGCGAAGTAGCAGCTAATGTTGTAGCTTCCCAGATAAAAACCCACGAACGCTACGGCGGTGTAATCCCGGAAATTGCGGCGCGCGAACACTTAGAGGCAATAAATATTGTAATTGAGGAAGCTTTCCGGCAGGCAAAAGAAAACGCCGGACTTGAACCGCAAGACATTGATGCATTTGCCGGAACCGTTGGGCCCGGACTTGTCGGATGCCTGCTTGTCGGTTTGAATGCAGCCAAAACGCTTGCGCTGGTTTACGATAAGCCTTTTATCGGAGTAAATCATCTGAATGCGCACATTTGCGCAAACTACATTGATACCGGCCTGAAACCGCCCTTTATTGCGCTTCTGGTAAGCGGCGGACACACGCAGATTATTGATGTAAAATCTTATGCGGAACAAAATATAATCGGTGAAACAATTGATGACGCCGTTGGTGAAGCTTATGATAAAGTTGCGCGTCTTATGGGGCTTCCGTATCCGGGCGGGCCGGTTCTGGATGAGCTTGCACAGCAGGGGAACCCGCAAGCTTTCAAATTACCCGAAGGCAAAGTTGACGGCTGCAATTTTAGTTTCAGCGGGCTGAAAACAGCTGTTTCCCGGCTGGTAAAGTCGTTTGAAAATCAAATAATAACGCCCGTTCAAATAAAAGCAAACACTGTGCCGGAATTTCAAAAAGTTTCAGAACTAAAGAAATGGCTGCACGAAAATGTCGTTAGTCCCGGAAATGCAGTCGTCAAATCCAACGGACGCAATGTTTTATTTTCTAAAACAGGTGTTGAGCGTTCAATAAAACGGGCGTCAAATACAATAAGAACGCAAGCGTACTGCGCCCTGAAAGAACTCATGGAAAATTCTGTTTACGGCGGCAGGAAAAATGCCGATGCCCGTCATTTACACAGAGTTAAAGGGCAGGAATTATATTACAGCTCAATACTTTATGACGGAAAGCTTTATGGTATTGAGATAAAAGTTGATATTCCGCTGGATAAAAAAAATAAAAACTATATTTACTCAGGGCATAAAGTAAAAATAATGGCATCTGTCGCTACACGAGTTTCCACCAATAAAGGTTCAGGCTCGTACGATACAAATGCCATTACATGTACCAGTATAACCGATGTGATGAAAAATTTCAACCCCCAATGTTTTAAAAACGACCTTTGCGCGAGTTTTCAGGAATGCGTTTCATCAACGCTCATAAACAAACTCAAATCCGCGCTTGAAAAATCCGGTTACAATCAGGTAGTAATTGCCGGCGGGGTTGCGGCGAATTCTGAAATCCGGCGCAAAATTTCCGAACTTGAAGGCTGTGCAGTATTCATTCCGCAGATGAAATACTGTACTGACAACGCTGCTATGGTCGCAAGCTGTGCATATTTCAACACAAACACCTTTAATGACTTGGATGTAGAAGTGTTCTCACGCGTGAAATAAATCACTTCACACACCGGGCATCTATGCCGGTTCTCGTCTTTTGCACTGCGCCGCCATGACCGCCAGAACCACAGTCATCACCGGAACCCAAGCAGTAGATACCTGCGTAGCCACCGCCTGAATATCTTGGGTCAGTATAGCTTATCCAGTATAAACCCGCATTAGTAACGAAACCCAATTCTGTCCGGTTAGTATAAACAAGATCGATTTCCGTCCAGTTGGCAGGCAGCCGCATACCAATTGCGGCGCAAGCTTTCTTTGCACCCGCCATGTAATTACTGGCACAAGAAGAACATCCGCTGCTACACTCCCTGTCATATTGCGCATCCTCAGAGTTAGAGTCGCATGTATTTATTGGTAAGTAGGCTGTATCTGCACTCGCTACGCATAAACTGCCTACCTTTATGCCGTCACAGGTGTTGAATATATTGGCTCCCTGGCCGTATACATCTTTGGTCATTTTATTCGGCTTTGATTTGCTGTTGATATCATAAACCATGCTTATACAAGAAAGCGTTTCCGTTGGCATGGCGCCTATATCCATTACCGGGCAGTCAGGGTCGTAAGCTAGCATTACTGTATAGCCGTTGTTAAGAATTACTCCCACAATGTTTGTGTTGTAGTCTTTTCTGTCAAAATCTTTTGCTGTTTTTAATTTGTTTGTTTCTACTGTTTCTGTGCCGCTTCCGTTTGTTACCTTAGGGGCAAAACATTCGTGGGGGTTTGTTTTGCATACTTTCATTACTTTAAGATGGTTCACAAGTTCATCAACAAAGCCTTCTGTACTTGAGTAACCGGACAATTTTTCATTGACATTCATTATTCGGGTAGCCTGCTGTATTCTGTTCTGAAATACTTCATTTGCCGTTGAGTAAGCTTTCTCCTGCCAGTTTGCCATTAACGCAGGCATGGTCAAGGCGGCTACCACTCCGATTACGGTTAGCGTTATTAATACCTCTGCCAGTGTAAAGGCAAAGCGGGTAGAACCAAATGTCTTGGATGCAGGCTGAGCCTGCTCTGCTAATATAAAAGCTTTTGCTCTTAGGCCCTCTCCCTGCGGGAGAGGGCGCAAACACTTGGCGAAACCACAGGTTGAGCTTAGTGTTTGGGGTGAGGGGGCTGTCAAGCACACTGCCCCCTCACCTGAATTTCTAAATTCACACTGCGTGTTCATTAAGAAATTCTTCCTCTCCCGTATGGAGAGGTTTCGGGCTGCCGTATCAATAAAACCTTCATCCGGCGCTTCGCACCACCTTCTCCCAGAGGGAGAAGGTAAAACTCTTACAGGCGGAAAGTCTTGCGGAGAGGCGTGATAATGGGGGGGGGGGGGGGGGGGGGGGGGGGGGGGCGGGGGGGGCGGGGGGGGGGGGGGGGGGGGGGGGGGGGGGGTGGGGGGGGGGGGGGGGGGGGGGGGGGGGGGGGGGGGGGGGG
>JAISCP010000146.1 GCA_031265495.1 Heliobacteriaceae bacterium
GCTGCGCTGCTTGAGAGCGTGCGTATTAAAAGGGCAGCGATTGAGGGGCGTGAGGTTTACGAGGTAACAATGCCTGACGGCAAGCGTGCGCTTGCGTCGAGCCCGCAGGAAGTCATAGGGTTCTGCAATGCGCTCTTGATACAAAGCATTAAACCTGAGAAAACAAAAAATAACTCCCCTGCCGGTATGGACGAAGGGACCATGGAAAACCCCGGAAAACAGGTTGCTAAAAAACTCGCAGATGAAGTCGGTTTACAAATTGATACCAAACGCTCAGGGCAGGAATTCCCTAAAGCGCCCTTAAACTACAAAGCCCCTGATAAAAACTTACTCAATGTCATAAGACACTTAGACCCGAAAGTAATGGAAGCGCGCTATGAGGCAATGGGTAATATTTACAGCGAGATAGTTCAGAAGCGTTCTTCCGAAATCGAGGCATTGAGCAGAGATTTTGCGAATAACAAACAAAAATTCGCCGAAGGCTTTACAAAAATTCTCATGGAAGAGTTTGGATTAAAAGATTTGGATTTACTTGTAGAAGTTACAAATACAGGCGATGTTGACGGTTACATGAATTATTTAGCCGGAGGATTAGCGGTTAATGAAACTTTGAATACCCCGCAAACAATGGGTATGCTGGTAAGTCATGAATTTGTCCACTTCCTGCAATATAAAGATGTAGTCTGCAAAGAAGGCGAAGCCGGTATCCGAGCTTTGCTTAAAGGCGAGACCGGTGTCACAGCGGAAGAAGTAATTAATCTTCAATTCACACAACATCTTCTGAAATATGCCAAAGAAAACCCTGTTGAAGCAGGCAGCTTAAACGACTACATGGCACGAATTTATAAACCTGAACTCACAAACCCGAAAGGTTCGAACAATCCCGGTTATAGAGAGCAGACAATCGAGCGGGAAACATATTATCTGGGCAACAACAGAACCGGCCGGGCCTTGAACAAAGCTGCCGGAAATGATGATGATGCATTACTTGCTTTAATGCAAAAAGCCCGAGAACAGGCAAGTAATGGTGAAAAGCCCGCAACAAAGCTTCCGGATAAGACACCGTCAACAGATGTACATGAGAGGTTCACCATAAATGAACACGGTGAAACCGCAGAAATCGCGGCCGGCAAGCTTGTTGAAGATGCTAAAGCGCAAGCGCAGCAAATCGCAAAGATTAAAGAAAAATTTGGCTGGAGCTATTGGAACGACGCTGAAAATCGTGAGAAAGCTTTAAGGTTGTTTGAGCTTGACGGAAAATTTGATGCGGAGGCTGCGCAAAAATTCCTTAAATTAGACTATATTAAAGAAGATTTTGTCAGGGTTTGTCCTGAAGATAAAGTTATACGGGATAAATTCCTGGAGATTTTTGAGCGCGAGGATAATTATCATGCCGCTGATTATGTGGCTAAATTAAAAGAGCTTTCCACTGTGGACGGCAAGTTTGATATGAAAACTTTCGACGAGTTGGATAATTTTGCCGGTACTCTTTTTGAGATGAAAGACAAATCGGGCAATAAGATTTTTTCTGACCGCGAATATGTTTTTGATGCACCTGTGACAAAAGAGCAAATTAAGGCAGCGGAAATTCTGGGCAAATATATTGAGGAAAATCTTGATAATGCTTGGGGACATAATGTTACTGAGTTGATAAAATCCGTAAGAGAAGATAATATAGCTGTTTTAGAAGCTTTAATAAAAAAGCACGACGGCAAAACAGAGCTGGCCCTAAAAGAAGAGGATTTTCTAAATGGGGTAATAATTTCAGGCGAAAATAACATTATAGGCATTCAAGATTTAGGTGAAATAATGCAGGAATGCGATAACAAAGACATTGCAGTTTTTGCTGCGGATTATATTGGGAAAAAGAATTATGTTTCAACAGCGGGAAAAGATCTTTCTTTTTATCGCCTTTATGAAATACTGGAGCTTTATAAAAAAAATCCAAATACTGCCAATTGGGGAATCAATTCCGAAAGAGAATTTTCACCCACTCAATTGGTAAAGTTGTCAAAAACTTTTGAAGGAGCCTCTGAGGCCCGGAAAAAATTCATGGAATTTATTTTGACAGAGAAAAATGAAGATGGCGAATATATTAATGATATTTATACAATCGAACGTGAGGCGAATTTGATTAAACAAGCAGATGACAATACCATCCAATCTTACAAGGCTCTGCGTAATAAAAATTCTGAGGTTAAGATGGAATTGAAAAAATGGCTTGAGCTGGCAGAAATTACTACGCCTGAGACGCAAGCTTTGGCGTCTGATTTTATTCAGAAATTTAATGAGCTACAGCGTTACGCTTATGGTGATATTAAAGAAATCGTCAAACACCGTGCAAGTTATGAGGATGCCGTGTTTAATAAATTAATGGGCGACCTTGACAATGAAGCGGCTGCTATCTCAAATGAAGCTGTGTTCCAAATCCTCAAACACGAATATAATAAGGATAATATTGATTATATTTATGAGTTTAGCGAAAAAGCACGTGAAAATCCGGGAATTTCCCATGAGTACTCAATAAGACATGTTATTGATTATCTATATTTTGAGAAAGCTCATTTGAATCATTTGAAATATCTGGATGAAAAACCGATAGTCAGTCCAATGATAACACGCTCATTATTAGCGAAAACAAGTGAATTTAATTACAAATATTTTAATGAATTTGTAAATTTGACAAAAAATAATAATGGCGAATGTCCGTATTCTGCACACGATATAATCGCGATTTTGAAGGCTGAAAAAGGAAAGTCTGCCAGAGATGTTGAGCTTGAGTTGGAGTTATTCGAAGTTGAGGTTGATTTATTCGGAGATGGAGCGCAGGGAACGTCAAGCCGGCCTGAAAAAAACCCTTTACCAAAAGAAGAAATATGGGAGAATTTCCAAAAGTTAGTCCGTTTGAAAAATCCTTCGGACGGCAAAGGGATGCTCACAGGTACACAGTTGAATGAATACAGCCGTAATGCCGAAGCGGTACAACTTTTGGCTGAATATAAATCCCAAGTTGAAAAACTTGATATTTCAAAAATTAATATTGATGAAAAAGCGATAAATAATTTCCTTGAAGGCTTGCCAAATGAGTATATAGCAATGCTTTACAACAGAGACGGACAATTTGGCGCTGCAGAAATGCGCAATGCTCTGAATGCTTTCAATGAAGTTCCGTTCATGCGCGATGCTCTGGCGGATTTCAGCAGGACCGGAAAGCTTAATATTGATAAGATTAAAAACCATGATTTAGCAAGATATTTGCTCTGTAATGATGAAGTATTGGTCAAATTTATTGAAAAATCACCTGAAGATATAGCGCAAAATCCTCGCGGATTCAAGCAGAAACAGAAGATTACAGAAGAATTGAATAATATTCTGTATGACAAGACAGAAGAGTTTATTGAAATGCACAGAGATGAAATCCCTTCCGAAGTACCAATAGAAGATATTAGAGTAGCGTTTGCCCAAGAAATTTTTAGTCCGGAGGTCAGAGAAGGTATATTTAGTGCAGTTCAGTGTTTTGGACAGAAACATGTACTTGAATTTATAAATAATTTATCTTCCGAGTCGCTAATCAACAAAGGAAGTAATTCTAATGATATTCTCCCGTATTCTAAAAAACCTTATGCGGGTCATTTAAGTAAAATGTTGAAAGACCGGGATTACAAAGAATTTATAGAAATTATGAGTGTAATCCAAAATGCTGATATGCATATAGGTAGTGATAATAAAGTAAATTTCGATTCGGATTTTTCAAAAATATTGCAGGATTTTGCGGACAGAAAGACTTTTACAAAAGAAGATTTGTTCAGAGATGCTTATGAGTTGAGGAGAAAGTATATGGAAGAAGCATTCAAAAAAGAGTTTGCAACAGAGCGTATCGGAGACGAATATTATGAACGACGCAAGTCTGAATTGCTGCCGGAGTTGAGTGACGCTGATATGAATGTAATTAAAGAAAGGGATTTACTATCCGGTAATCTTTATGGCGAACCTATGCCTTTTGGCGCTGTCATAAAACATGCCAAAATGACTGATGCGGCAATTGAAGCTACTAAGGATTTACACAAATTCTTCTTGGAAAATAAAGCTAAATTGCAGCAGCACAATATTGAACCGTTAACTGATGCAAATATTAATGATTTATTTTTGCGAAACAGTCTCACAGATTTTCTGCAAGTTACTGATGCGATAAATATTAAACACGCAATTGACCGTAAATATGAAGGTCTGGAGGATTTTGCGGAGCTGGCTCCTAATCTTGCAAAATTATCCAAAGAAAATATGGATCTTCTAAGAGCAAATCTGGAACAATTACAGCACCCCGAACAAAGATTAGAAAAACTGGAAATTATCTGCGGTATTGCCGGTAATGTTGATGCAAATGTACTGGGCGATGTTATTTCCGGTATCAGACCTTCACAAATGTCAAAAGAGCAGCAGCGCGCAGCGGACAGAATCTTTGCCGCGGATAAACCTTACAGCGAACAGATTGAAGATTTTATCACAGAATTTAAAGTGCCTGAAAACAAAACAGAGGCTGTGAGAAAAGCTCTTATTTCCGCGAAATTAAAAGATGCATTCATTACACCTGCACCTGTTAAAACACAGATAGAAATTATCGACAAAAAAATTGACAGTATTAAAAATAATGACAAAATTCCTGCTGATAAAAAAGAAGTAAATATTGCGCATTTGGAAAATTTAAAACGGGAAATTATGGAGAACCCGCAAGGCGCTGTCAGACCGAGAATTAATGATAAAGCAATTCAATCCGTTGCAGGCCAAGTCGAAGCGCATATAAATGTTCCTAACAACCGCGCTGAATTTAATTCCAAGGTCAATTCACTTATATACAAAAAAGCAGGTGTGAAAGTGTCGCCGGAATTGCTGCAATCTCTGACTTACGATAACCAATATATGGCAAAAATATTTATTGCATTAAATAATTCACGTTTTAAACCGGAATTTATAAATTTAATAAAAATGCTTGATACTAATCCGGCAAAAGAATTGTCCGAACTCAGAGAACCAATTTCCGGAACAGAAACAATGACAAGTAAAGACCCGACAGAAAAAACAAGAGCTGCAAATGCCGAAACAAAAAAATTATTTGCGGAAAACGGACTGGATTACGGAAAATGGACAAAGTATGACCGCGAATCAAAGAAAGAATTCACTGTCATTACTGATGTTAAAAAAAGTACAGCCGCAGCGCGTAATAATCTTATGGAAGAAATGTCTTCGGAGCTTGCAAAACGTTTAGACCAAAACGAGACAGATAAACTTCAAAAAATACTTGAAAGTAATGATATTCAAAATGCAGACAGAAAGCAGCTCGAAACAATTATCAAGGCGCTTGAAGCTGAAATGGCAGGCAATCCGTATTGGAGAAGCAAAGATAAAAGTATTGTCGAATTCAAGTCCCATATCAACGGAACTCATAAAAAAGCCATTCACGACTTGCAAAATATGAAAAATTCCACAGACAATCTCCTTGTAAGATTATCCGATGACGACAATGTCGGACGTAATATTTTTCTCGGCAATCATGTCGGCTGTTGTACATCGCTTGGCAAAGGTAATGAATATGCAGCATGTCAGCACTTGATGAATTCATTTGTCAGAGGTATTGAAATTGTGGATAAAAACGGTACGTCTTTCGGTAATTCGATGTGTTATTTTGCCAAAGTTGACGGCAAATTAACCTTTATAATCGACTCTTTTGAAGCAAACGGGAAATTCAACAGCGCACCGGAAATTGCTAACGCTGTAATTGATTACGCAAAACAGACCTGCAAAAAAATGGGTCAGCCTGACGCAAATATAATGTTCGGCCCGAATTTCAATAAAATTGATAAAAGCAGATTAAAATTAACAAAAAAACATACAATAGAAGTAATCGGCCGCGTGCCTGAACAGACTTATATTGATGCAATTGGCGGCGCAAACGGACGAAATATAAACATCCGCTACACCGGCAGAGATATGTACGAAATCAAAGACTTGCAGCAAAATCCTTCTTAATTTCTCCCGCAGCGTCATTGCGAGGAGGGCGTTAGCCCGACGCGGCAATCCAGTCAAAAACGCTGAATTTAATGGATTGCTTCGTTGCTTGCTGTGTCTCGCAATGACGTTATCAATAAAATCCCACCATAACTTCCGCGTCATCCTGAAACAAGTTCCACAACTGTCCCGTTAAAATTTTCAAGTGGATAAAGCGTCATTCCGGGCTTGGAATCTATCAATTTCAATTAAACTGATAGACCC
>JAISCP010000152.1 GCA_031265495.1 Heliobacteriaceae bacterium
TGATTCTGTGAACACCTCTTCACTAATCGGGTAAAAACGTTTATTATTCATCTCTGCCTCCATCAAATTTTAACAGAAATATTATATCACAAATACTAATCTTTGTCCACACTGCCTAGTAGTCCGTAATGCCGGGAAAACGGTCTTTGCCCGTTGTTACTCGGGTTATCCAGTATTGGATTTTCGGGATTAATGTTGACAGGAACAAGGCTGAGACAGCAAAACCTATGCCCCAGTGAAGCGAATTCTTAAAGAAGTTTTCGCGGGCTGCTTTCCTTACGATTTCAGCGGTTACTTCCCCGCCTGATTTTTGGGCTTTTTTGATTATGCTCTGAACAAAATGCTCTGTGTCTTCGTGAATTTTTGTAAGTTCACCGTAAGACACAAACTTATCTTTATTTATGTAGTTACCTTTGGTGGCGACATTGTAAATATTCCCGATAAATTCAGGATTATTCAGCGCTCCGCCTTTAAATATATCTTTAGCCTGTTTTCCGGTTAAAACCGCGTTTCCGTTTATTTCCGGCTGAAGTTTCGACATACGCTGCGCAAGGTCAGACAATCCGGGATGTTTTACATGTTCGGAAAATTCTTTGAGGGTAATTACGTCATTTTTAAATTTGGCGCTCAATTCCGGTGTTATTTTGTATATGTTATGTTCATTGCCCAGCGCGGCGGTTTTAAATTCTTCAATACTCATTTTGCTGTTATTAAGCATTTTTTCCAGCTGAGCGCTGACCTGTTTTGCGGCAACAGGGTCAAGACGGGTTTTTCTGCCATCGGAAATTTGGTTCAGCCATCCGTTAATATTGGGCATGTTAAACATGTAAAAATAAATTGAGGTCAGGTCTCTGAACAGAATTTCTGTTCTTTCGTGGCTGTTTCGCGCGCTAATTCCGCGCCCGCCGGCTATTCCGACATCTGTCGAAAGAAGCTGGTATTTTGAATTGTTTTCAAATTGATGGGCAAGACTTAACAGCAGCGCAGAATTGCCCTGAAAAGAAAGTCCTTTTTTGTTGAGGAATTGTTCCATGCCGATTCGCGGAGCCTGAATTTCTTTGTCATGCCCGTTTTTAAGCCGCTTCGCAGTAATACTCTGATTGATTTTCGGCACGACAAAACCCACAAGAGCGTTTGCAAGAACAATACTTGCCGCAACTTTAGCGAACTTAAAAACTCCAAGCTGTTTTTCGCTTAAATGTTTGCCCGAATCCTTTAAAAAATTCTGAACGGGGTTGCGGACGCTGTCTTTTCCCACGTCAAAGTTTATATTTTTCAGTTTCAAAACTTTTTTGCCGATTTGGTCATTAATCGCATTGAAGCTTTTTACGCCGGCAAACCAGAAGACAGCGCCGACAGAATCTTCGGTAAACCTTTCTCTTGCTTCAATGTAGCCGTCTCTTTTGTAAGCCTGAATTGAGCGTCCGCCGGTTACAAAACATTCCAGCAGAATAAGCGGCGCAAGGTTTTTGCTTGCCAGGCCTCTGACAAATCTTCTTCCGGGGCTGAAATCTTTTATTGTTTGTACTGATGTTACTGACATCTGTTTACCTGTTCGGATATTTTAAAATGCGTGAATTTTTATTTTTGCATGTTTGTTACGAGAAGTTAATTTTATAAAACTTTCAGGCAATTATTTATTTTACGTCTTTTTGTTATAATGAATACAAAAGGTGTATATGAGTGTTAAAGCTGTAAATTTTGAGAATAACAGAGTCCACAGATTCAACAACTGGGGCGAGAGCAGGGAAAATCCGGCGTTCTCGCATAATGACCTGCTTAATAAACGGAAACGGGATACTTCAATTGAGGCAAAAGTCTCTGCAGCTTCACTGCTGGGAGTTGCTGCGGCATTTTGTTATATTGCAAAAAGTCAGGGATTTTTGTTTTCTAAACTCGGCAAAACTCCGGTAAAAGACTGGGCGCTTTTTAAAATACAATCTTTAAACGGCAAAGAGCCTTTGAAACTGCGGGAAAAAGAAATTATTTATCTCGGCGCGGCGTCTGTTGCCGGCGGGCTGGCCGGAGGGGCTGTGTTTGACGACAAAAAGCATGCCGGAGCCAAAGCCAGAGAAGCGGTTAACCAGCTTTTGGGAGCGGTTCTGATACCTCTGGGGTTTGTGTCTGCCGGAGTACACTGTTACCGGAAGTTTGAATCGCTGGCGCAAAATTCCGAAACAAATTTAAAAACTTTGAAAAGATGGTCTGAATTTGTTAACGGAAACAAGACCGCAAAAGGTTTTGCGCAAGTCGCGGTTGCGGCCGCCGCGTTAATACCCGGAATTTTTGCCGGCAACAGAGTTTCAAATTTTATTAATGAAAAAATTTGGAAAAAAGAATTAGACAGAGATATTAAAGTAGTAGATTTTGCACCGCATATGGATGATATAGGTCTGGCTATAACAATGATGTCTCCGGCTTCAAAGCTCGGAAGTATTGTCTCAAGGATTGTTCCGTTTGCGCTTGCGGTGCCGGGTATGGAAACAGGTAAGGCCAAAGCGGGGCAAGACGAGGAAGAACCTCAGACTTCACCTATAATTTCCAGCTGACAATTGCAGCCGGTTTCCTCGCGGCACAGAACGGTTATATCCGGCATGTATTGCGATAACATAATGAAAAGCAGCTGCCGCAATTCCATCGGGGCAATGAGTTTTATGCAGGATATTTCCGCTTGTTTTGCCTTTTTCTCCAGTTTGGAAACCAGCTTTTCCGCATAATTTGCGTCAATTCTTACAATGTCATCCCCGTCAAATACAAGGGAAGATAAGGTTTTTTCGGAAATCTCAAATGCCGTGATAACTCCGTCTTCATTTGCATGCTGTCTGCAAATCCTGCGTGATAACGATAAACGTATTTTGTTCAGCAGGTCAAACCGGACATTTTCTTCGGCATAATCATTTATCTTCTCGAAAATATACGAAATATCTCTTATCGAAACCTTTTCTCTTATCAAGCCGGTCATGATAAATCGCAAGTCGGCAAGTGAAATGAAATCAGGGATTATGTTTTCCACGAGAGAAGGATTTTTGCTGCTGACAACCGCAATGTACTTTTCCAGCTCCTGATAATCCAGAAGTTCGTCAGCGTATTTTACCGCTGCGTATTCAAGAGCTTTTGCGATGTATTCGGCATCGGAAAGCCCTTTTTGCCAGAAGGATTTTGTTTTGTCTTTTTCTATCCAGATTATTTTTTTGCCGGTTATACTGTCAACATCATAGATGGAGTTTTTAATTTTCTTTTCAAGCCGGAGTTCTTCAAACATAATATAACCCGGATAAGCCTGCGCTTTCAATACATCTGTGCCGCGAATTCTTATGCTGAATTCAAAAGGATTAAGGTTTTCGTCATCGCAGAAAAGAATTTTCGGGATTACAAACCCGAGTTCTTCCGTTAATTTAAGCCGTGATTTAACGGTTTGCGCAATGAGGTCGTGCAAATTGTTTTCCTGATTATTACAGCTCAAAATTTCTTCACTTAAGCAAATTGCCAGTTTTTCCCCGTTTAGCTTAGGATACATGGTATCGGGGGAGGTTGCTGCCGCAAGCTTGCGTTTAAGTTCTTCAAGCTCGTTCAGTTCTGCGGAAATCCTCTCATTCAGGCGTTTTCTGCTGGCGGATGAGTTGTCTTCCAGTTCGGTTTTAATTTTTGTAATTTTTTTCTGCTGTTCATTTATTTTAGCCTGAATATCAAGACAGATTTCATAAGGATTGAGTTCCGGCGAGAGCATTTTTTCCATCTGGGAGCGGAAAGTTGAAATATTTATTATATCGGCGTTTTTGTCGCCTGCGGCGTCCGGCATTTCCGACATGAAGATACAGCTGCACATAATCCCTTCATCTGTTTCCGTTTCGTGCATGCTGTATAATTCCCAGCCGTTCACGGACATCTCGTTAAGCAGATTTTGCAGTTCCTCAGTGTTGTCACATGGAACGGTTTTAATTACATACTGCATTTTATTTTTTCTAAACATTATTTCCCCTGTCTATCAGAATTTTTAACGCTTCTATTGCGGTTTTAATCGCTCTTTCAGTGTCGTGCACAACGGGATTTTCAAGGTGAAGCTTTTCTCTTTCCTGATTTGCAACGGTTAAAAGTATTGTTCCCGCTTTAACCTTTAAGGCGCTGGCAGCTGTAAATAATGCCGCCGATTCCATTTCGGAAGCCTTGCAGCCTAACCTTTTCCACGCATTCCATTTGTTAATCAGTTCATAATCAACGGGCATTCTTTCGGGGCTGTGCTGGCCGTAAAAAGAATCTTTACACTGAACAATCCCTGTGTGGTATCTGTATCCTAAATTTTTAACCGCTTGCACAAGAGCGTTTGTCACGTCCAAATCAGCGACAGCAGGGAATTCAATCGGAGCATATTCTCTGCTTGCGCCTTCCATACGGACTGCGCCGGCTGCAATAACAATATCGCCGCTTTGAACATCAGCGTCAATGCCGCCGCATGTGCCGGCTCTTATAAAAGTCTGCGCCCCGATATTTACAAGCTCCTCCAATGCGATAGCAGCGGACGGACCGCCTATGCCGGTTGAAGTTACGCTCACTTTTTCGTTGTTCAGGTAGCCGGTGTAAGTAATGTATTCCCTGCTGTCCGCCATAAGTTTTGCGTCGTCAAAATACTGCGCGATTTTTTCACAGCGTTTGGGGTCGCCGGGCAATATAACATACTTGCCCGCGTCTCCTTCTTTCAACCCGATGTGGTATTGTATTCCGTTCTCAGAATATTTCATTAAAACTGTCCGGTTTTTAATTTACTTATAACTAAGTCGGTTATATCAATGCCGCCCACGAAAATTACGCGGTAATCAACTATCGCGTCGAGCTTCTGCTCTACCAGAACCTGTTTGGTCGCCGCCTGAATTTTATTGTAAACCTGTTCTTCTTTTTGAGTTTTTAATTTCATCAAAGCATCTTCTTTAACTTTGAATTCTTTCGCCGTAACTTCCTCAAAATTCTGTTTTTTCAATGGGGTGTCAAGCGCTTTGTACTGTTTTTCTTTCTCGAGCATGTACTGCTGGAGCGCAAGCGCCTGATTATCAACGTCTTTTACCGCAGATTTTGCGAACGCATAGTTCTGCTGAACCTTTTGGTAATCAATATAGCCCACTCCTGCCGCAAATGCCTGCGTACCTGCTAAAAGAACTAATGCCAACAATAATTTTTTCATAATTTTTCTCCTTTTTTTAACTGTACAGAACCCAACTTGTGCATGCCCCGATACACTAATACATTATATCACCAACACCGAAAGTGAAGTAACCGTTTTTATTTCCGCTGGCTCCGGGATTTGTGAGCGGAATACCGTAATCAATTGACAGCGGCCCCATACCCGGAACAAAAAGTTTCATCCCCACACCGGTAGCTATTGCGTAAATAGGACGGTCGTATATTTTATCGGTAATTGTCGGGTTGAATACTTTACCGGCGTCAACCCAAGCCGTTAATCTTACGTTGTTAAGAAAATTAAACTTTGTTCTGTCCAGAAACGGAATAGGCGTTGCGAACTCCGCAGACCCCATAATGAATGCATCGCCCGTACCAACGCCGCTCATTTTGAAACCTCTTATGGTATAAGGTCCGCCCAGACGGTAAGCCATTACGTCAGGCATGCTGTCGCCGTGAATTCTTCCGCCCCCTTTTGCCATGAAAGACACCGAAGACTTTTTACCGACAGGAATATATTGTTTAATCATCCCTGTTAACTTACCGTGAGTTTTATAAAAATCAAGAACGCCTATTTCTTCATCAAATCTTAAACTTGCCATTGTACCTTTTCTGGTTACGGTCGTGTTGTCTCTCGTGTCATACAGCAGCGCAGGACTCAGGGAAAGGAATAATCCGCCTTCAAGCTGTTTTGCGCGTTCCGAGATAGGTATGTTGTATTTGCTGTATAAACCTGCGATTTTACCTGCATCGCCCTCTGTCAGGCTGATGTTTTCCATTCCCAGAGAGAAAGTGCCGGTCATGTTTCTGTTGCTTTTAATCCTGTGCGCAACCGTTACTTCTCCGCCAAGTCTTCTTTCAATTGCCAGCGGCACCTGATAAGAGCCGAAATCTCTGTAAAAAAGTTTACTCATCAATGAAGTGTCCGCGTTGAGAAAATACGGTTCAAAAAAGCTTAATTCCGCCTGCATATTCATTCTTTTCATAACGGAGGAATCGTTCATAATCATCCCTGTACCGACTAAGGTGTTGAGTGAAAGCCGCTGGTTAAGCCCGCGAAAGTTGTTATCAGAAATCCCCGCCGAACCGAAAACCCCCGTTATTGAATCCAGCCCCCCGCCGATAGAGATACTTGCTGTTCTCTGTTCTTCGACTTTAATAGTAATATTATAGGTATCAGGTTCTTCAGCCGGTTCAATTTCACGGGTTACGTCTTTGAATGACTGTGTGGCGTACAGTCTTACCAAATCTTCTTTCAGCACGCTTTCATTATAAACAGTACCCGGCTCGGTTAAGATGTTGCGCTCTATAACGAAATCTTTTGTTTTTTCGTTTCCTGATATGAGTATTTTGTTAATTACACCTTCTTTTATACTGACGTTAACTGTTCCGTCCGGGTCGTCGCTCACGGAATCCACTCTTGCCAGAATGTAGCCTTTTGCGTTGTAGCAGTCTTGAATTCCGGCTATTGCCATGTTAATATCGCCGATGTTTTGCGGCCGCCCCTTCATCGGAAGCAAAACCCCCAAAATTTCCTCCACAGAAACAACGGAGTTGCCTTCAACGGTAAAATCCGTTACCGGAGCGTTTTCTTCCAGCATAATCTTTAAGGTTACGGTTCCGTCCGGGTTGTCTACGGGAATTGCTTTCATTCTCTCGGTAAAATATCCGAGTTCGTAAATGCTTTTCAAATTTGCCTGCACTAATTCACGCGAATACTCATCGCCGCTTTTGACGCTTAACTGTTCTGTTACGCGCTCCGGTGTAATAACATTTGTGCCGTAAATTTCAATATTTTTTATAATTTTCTTTTCTTTAACGGTTTCCGTTATTGTTGAGGAGATTTCCGGCTCGATTTCCGGGATGCTTACCGGCTTAATGACCGGCTGCTCTTCCGCAATCTGCATCAACGGCGCGGGAGTATCAAATTTATGCCAGTATTCAAAATCCTGCGCGGAGCAGCGCAAAGAGTTCGCTAAAAAAAATATGACTGTTATTATCTTCAAACGGGTTTTCAAACTTATCCTCAAAAGTTGGATTACTAACTTATTAACATTGTATCATGAATTGTATAAAAAGAACCAAAAAAAATAAAACATCATGCATTCGTACGAGGGGGTTATTCGTTCTCTATGACTGCTTTATAGACTTCATTTCTGCTGATGTTGTAAAGCTCGGAAATTATTACGGAAATTTCTTTTGCCTTAAAGTTTTTTGATTTTAACGCTGCAATTTTTTCTTCAATTAAATCACAGCCGGAATCCGCTTCCCTGAAGATTAAACCGGTAATCTCTCCTTTGGGAGGATTTTCTTCGCAGAAGCCGGTAATTTCCGAAATACCGCCGATTTTTATTTCTTCAAAAAACTTTGTAAGCTCCCGCCCTATTGCCGCGCGTGAATTCGGACGGCAGTCCTTAACGGTTTTGAGTGTTTTGAGAATTCTGTTCGGCGACTCATAAAACACCAAATCCGTATGTTTGAATTTTGTTATAAGATTTTCTGTTTGGTCTTTGGTTCTGGGCATAAAACCGGCAAAATAGAAATCTTCATTTTTACGCGCAATTTGAGACAGGAAAGTCGCGGCAGCGTTTGCACCCGGCAGGGCTGTGATTTTTACGCTGCGGCTGCGGAGTTCTTCTGCCAGAATTGAACCCGGATCGCAGAACAAAGGGGTTCCGGCATCCGATACAAGCGCTGCTTTTTTACCGGATTGTATAATCTCCAAAAGTTTTGCCGTGCGTTCTTTTTCGTTAAATTTATGATAAGAAATACATTTTGTTTTTATCCCAAAATGATTTAAAAGTTTTTGGGTTACGCGGCTGTCTTCGCACGCAATTAAATCAACGGATTTAAGGGTGTCGATTGCTCTGACGGTTATGTCGCCCAAATTCCCGATAGGCGTGGGAACTATGTAGAAATCATATTCTTTCATAACAGAATTTTAACATAAAAGTAGTGAATAGTTATTAGTAAACAGGAAAGAGGGAACAGCCCGTGCCATCCCTGAATCCTCTCTGTCATTGCTGTACAGAAGGCAGATGCTGAACGCTGCTTTGCTGTTCCCTCTTTCCTGTTTACTATTTACTAATTTAGCCATCCCTCCGGCCCTCTATACCTCTTAATCACCTATTCACTATTTACTAACCCCTATTTCCTGCTATAATAGTTTTATGGAACGAAATGAATTCATTAAATCAAAACGGATTGTCGTGAAACTCGGCACTAATATACTCAGAAGCGAAGACGGAAACGTTTCCCTGCCGAGAATTTTTTCATTTATTGAAGATATTTCCGCACTCGTCAAGTCCGGTAAAGAAGTTATTGTCGTTACCTCCGGCGCCGTCGGTCTGGGGAAAAAACGGCTCGGACTCGAAAACACTCACGGAACCGCCCTTAAACAGGCATGCGCCGCCATAGGCCAGAGTAAATTAATGTCTATTTACGAAAGCGGGTTTGATTCCTACGGGATTACAAACGCGCAAGTACTCCTCACGGAAGAAGACTTCACCATAAGAAGCCGCTATCTGAGCCTGCGCACCACAATGAACAAACTTCTGGAACTCGGCGTTGTACCTGTAATTAACCAGAATGACACGGTTTCTACCCTTGAAATCGACCCCACCTACGAAAACATGCAGGTTTGTTTTTCCGACAACGACAAACTTTCCGCGCTCGTAGCAAGCGAATTAGACGCGGATTTACTGATTATTCTGTCCGATGTTGACGGGCTTTACGACCAAAACCCCAAAACAAGCCCGGATGCTAAAAAAATTGAGCTTGTGGAAGAAGTAACCGATGAGATTTGCGCACTGGGAACCGGCGCCTCCGAAGGCGGACGGGGCGGCATGAGAACAAAACTTGAAGCGGCGAAAATGGTGACGCGCTTTGGAGGTAAAACCCTTATCGCAAACGGAAAAGAACCTTTTGTTATAAAAAGAATTTTTGAAGGGGAACCCTTAGGCACAATGTTTCTGTCAAAAGACTCGGCATTATCCGGCAAAAAACGCTGGATAGGCTTTGCAACAAATGTTACGGGGAAAATTACCGTCAATCAGGGAGCAAAAGACGCTCTTATTAAAAAAGAAAAAAGCCTGCTGCCCGTCGGAATTCTGGACGTTATAAACGAGTTTAAAAAAGGCGATGTAATTTCAATTCTTGACGAAAGCGGCGTTGAATTCGCACGCGCAATAGTGAATTACGACTCGGACGCATGCCGTAAAGTCGCCGGCTGCCATTCCGATGATATGATTAAAATTTTAGGTTATAAAAATTACGACGCTATTGTTACGCGCGACAACATAACGATATTGTAAGGAAGGAATAAAAAATGGATTTTATCAAAATTGCAAAACAGGCAAAAGAAGCATCTTTTAAGATTGCCGGCATTTCAACCGAAACAAAAAACAGAGCCGTACTAATGATGGCAAACGCAATTGAAGGACGGGTTCGGGAAATTCTTGCAGCTAATCACAAAGACTTAACCGAAGCGGAAAAGCTGATGGCGGCCGGCAAAATTACCAAAGCGGCTTTTAGCCGGCTTAAATTTGATGAAGACAAAATTCATGATATGGTCAGCGGAATTCGCAATGTTGCAGGACTTGACGACCCGATTAACCAACGTCTGCTTGTCCGTCAGCTTGATACTGACCTGACGCTGTTCAAAATATCCTGTCCTATCGGGGTTATGGGAATAATTTTTGAAGCGCGGCCCGATGTTATTGCCCAGATTGCGGCGCTTGCCGTCAAATCGTCCAACACCGTAATCTTAAAAGGCGGTACAGAAGCAAAGCATACCAATAAAACTATTTTAAACATAATCAATTCAACGCTGGACAAACTTGAAGGCTTTCCGAAAAATGTTTTGCAGCAGGTATTTTCACGCGATGACGTTACCGAAATGCTGAAATGCAGCCGGTATATTGACCTGATAATCCCGCGCGGCAGCAATAGTCTGGTAAAATTTATTAAAGAAAACACGAGAATTCCGGTACTGGGGCATTCGGACGGGATTTGCCACATTTTTGTTGACAAGAATGCCGACCTGACTATGGCAAAAGAAATTGTTATTGACTCGAAAACCCAATATCCGAGCGCGTGCAATTCAGTGGAAACACTTTTAATCCACAAGGATTTCCCGTATAAAGAGGAACTTTTGGACTCTCTTAGCAGCGAAGGCATTGAATTAATAAACAACCCGGAAAGCTGGTCGTTTGAGTATTCCGACAAAATTCTGGCTTATAAAACAGTCAAAAGCCTTGACGAAGCAATAAACCACATAAACACTTACGGTTCCGGGCACACTGACTGCATAGTTACGAATGATGCGCCAAACGCTGAGGAATTCATGGACAGGGTTGATTCGGCCGGGGTTTACACGAATGTTTCCACGCGGTTTGCGGACGGATACCGTTACGGTTTTGGCGCGGAAGTGGGAATTTCCACAAACAAAACCCACGCACGTGGGCCTGTCGGACTGGAAGGCTTAACCATTTACAAGTACAAGCTTGTTGGCGCAGGTCAGGTTGTTAAGGATTACGTCGGCGGGGTAAAGCAGTTCAGACATCAGGATTTAGCTCTGGATTAAATAGCTCACCCGGCAGTGGTGTTGCACTACCAAACTTTGGATCTACACTAATCTGATAATATGCTACTAAGTTACCATTTGTAACTTCAAATCCTTTTTGTCTATTCGGCAAAGTTACTGTTTTACATTGAGATCCGTTTAACAATGTATCGGTCTTACCATCCTGCCAGTTCATAATTATTTCTTTATATTTGGATAATGCTCTTTCCATGTACTCAATATCTATTTTTGTAAGGTCAGAAGTCTCTAGCGGCTCTCCATTTCGGAATGCAGCTATATCTTCATCAAAACTAGCGAACGGGTCTTTTTCACGCGCATCCTCTTTTGCCTTAAGAGCTTCATATTTGGCTCTTAATTTAGGTAATTGCTCCTGTATATATGTTATATTTGGGTCACATTTTGAATATTCAGCAAACTGTTCCTCAGTCATTTTCTGCGCTGGCTGTGGTGTATAGTGCTCGGAACGCTTATTAATTGCTTCTATCTCCTTTACTGTTCCTGTATAAGTTGTATCACCCACTTTAATGCTGTATCGTCCATTACCGTTCAGGCTTACAGTTCCTCCTTCTAGAAGCTTGCTCTCTTTTAAAAGTTTGTTAAGCCTTGCCATATCATCCTTTTGCTGCTGTAATTCTGGCACACTATTTGTTTGGTTCGGACCTACCTTTTTTAGTCCATGCTTACCAATTGCCGTTTTTAGGTCATCTAATGTTCCTGTAACAGTCTCGCCCGCAATTTCAATAGTGTATTTTCCAGACGCATCGTGTCTCTTTTTTACAACTACGTCATCAAGACCTTTGGCAGACTCGGCAAGTTCTGTATAATGGTCATATTGTTGCCGTAATTCTGCGGTATAAGTCTTAAATTCTTCACCATGTTCCTTGCCGGTCAGAATTTTTCCGTCTTTTTTTAATACAGGCTGCGGAATACCATTATTATCAACGTATCCAACCTCAATATCCGAAGGGAACTCCTCACCCGCCTCTAACCCTAACATTGGTCTGAACCTATCTTGAACTTCCGATTTTTTTACATATGTGCCTTGTTTCTGTAATACTAACTCGTCACCTGTTTTGAAACCGGTTTTGTCTCTCACAACCTCAAACGTCTGCTCGTTACCGTCTTTATCTTTTAAAACCGCCACCTTGTTAGTTGGCTTTTGATTATCATTTCCAACAACAAAACCATTATTTATCTCTGTTCCGGGTGCAAAATCACCCGCCATATACTTGTCTTTACCGTTTCTGTGGTCTATACCCAGACCGGCATCCCGATATTTTACGCCATCAACTGTGGCAACCAAACAGGCCACCGTTTTGCCGGTTTTATTACCTTCTGCATCCAGTTCAGGAAACTCTGCAATTTCACGTTCAACTTCACCTTCGCCTATGCCTAAATCAACCATGCGCGTCCAAGTCTTCGCATCTTTAGGCAGCTCCACCCGCTGCTCTGTTCCAGCCGGCGCTTGGTCGGCTTCTTCTGCCTGATCATCAGCAGGAGACATTTTGAGAGCAGCTATTTCTTCATCAGTATATGCTCCGCCATCTGCTTTTTGGATGGTTATTTTTCCGTCAGTCTCCATAAACTTTGTACCAGGAGGAATTTTAGTCTTATCTAAATTATTTGCTTGCAGATATTCGCCTATTTTATTTTGGTCGGTTACTGCTGTTGCTCCTGCGGTGCCGCCGGCTTGGTCATCAGAAGACTGTGTTTTGAGAGCAGCTATTTCTTCTTCAGTATATGCTTCACCATTTGCTTTTTGCATAGTTACTTGTTCGCTATTCTTCACAAGTTTTGCACCTTCAGGAAGTGCGCTAAGACCTTTCTCTTTTAGAAACTTTGCTTTTTCTTCCTCAGTTACTTCTGTTGCTCCTGCAGCGCCGCCGGCTTGGTCAGCGCCTCCTGTCGATGTGGCAGCCGTTGACGTTGCAGCAGGACTACCTTTACCTATAAACTTTGCTAAAAGATTTTTTATTTTCCCCAGAATAGTCTCATCAAATTCCATAACGTCGCCGGCTTTAATTTGAAAATCGGTTTTCCAGTTAGCGCTATTATTAAGTTTATCTACATCTTCACCACCAGTATAAGTTTTATTGCCTTCCGACTGCTTGTTATTATTTTCTTTGACTTTCTCCATTACCTCTTTCCAAACACCTAAGTCAACCTTTTTCATGTCTGCATCGCTAAGACCTGCTTCTTTTGCTAAAGCATAAGTAATACCTTGACCTTTAACTGCTGCAACGCCTGTCATAAATCTCTCCTCGTTTTTATACTCTTATATTTATAAAAACAATCGGCGGGGGAAAATTTCAAAATTCGGCGCAGTTCGACCTTACCTTACCTTACCTTACCTTACCTTACCTTACAAGGTATTATGACAGTTTTTCCAACTTTTTTAAAATTATTTTTACAATTCGTTACAATCATTACAATTCTACATCTTTTTTAGGGAATAGCGCTTAGTGTCAGGGTAACGGAAATTGAATTTCAATGTCGACACTGCCTAGGAAAAAGAGTTGAACGGTTGAATAGTTGAAGGGTTGAAAGGTTAAAATCCCTTCTCCCTTTGGGAGAAGGTGGCGCGTAGCGCCGGATGAGGGTTTTATTGTAACTTGATTTATTTTCATTAAGTGACTAAATAAATAGGAAACAGCCACTCTCTTAACGATTCAGCAGCACCATTAAAACCGAGATATCCGCCGGCTTAATCCCGCCTATCCGCGAAGCCTGCGCAAGCGTTTTGGGCCGGATTTTGCTTAGCTTCTCACGTGTTTCGGTCGAAATATGTTCTATTTTGGCGTAATCTATATTGTCGGGAATTCTGTACTTTTCAAGTTTATCCGACTGTTCAACCTGAAATTTCTGCCGTTTTATATAACCGTCGTATTTGAGCAGAATTTCGACCTGCTCGTAAACATCCCGCGCAATATTATCTTCCGCAGCGCCGAGTTCTTTCAGAACTTTATAATTAACAGCCGGACGTTTCAGAAGCTCGGCAAGCTTTACAGTACATTCAATATGTTCGCCGTATCGGGCAAGAACAGAATTAACTTCGTTTGATGCATAAATTTTTTCTTTTGAAAGCCGTATCATTTCTTTTTCAATTGCCTCTTGTTTTTCAGTAAAAATTTTGAACTGCGCATCGCTTATTAAGCCTATTTTATGACCGGCCGGCGTAAGACGGAAATCCGCATTATCCTGACGCAGCAAAAGCCTGTATTCAGAGCGGGAAGTAAGCATTCTGTAAGGTTCGTTAATATCTTTTGTAACCAAATCATCAATCAATGTTCCGATATAAGATGAAGCGCGTGAGAATTCCGTCATTTCGGAATTATTTATATAGTTAACGGCGTTAATCCCGGCTGCAAGCCCCTGTGCGGCAGCCTCTTCGTAGCCGCTCGTCCCGTTAATCTGTCCGGCAAAGAACAATCCCTTAATATTTTTTGCCATTAAGGAATGTGATGTTTGGATTGCGGGCACATAGTCGTATTCAACCGCATAAGCCGGTTTGATTACATGTGCATGTTCCAAGCCGGGCATGGTACGCAGCATCTGCACCTGAACACCGGCTGGCAGAGAGCTTGAAAACCCCTGAATGTAAACCTCATAAGTTCCCAATCCTTCGGGTTCGATAAAAATATGATGAGACGGGTTAGCGCTGAAACGGACAATTTTATCCTCAATCGACGGGCAGTAACGCGGTCCGGCGCCTTCAATCAACCCTTGATACATGGGGGATTTGTCCAAATTCGCCCGGATAATCTCATGAGTCTTTTCGTTTGTTCTGGTTAAATAACACGGAACCTGAGGGCGTACCGGACGATTTGGCTTGAATGAGTAAAAATTCAATTCCTCGTCACCGGGCTGGATAATCATTTTTGAGTAATCAATTGTTCTGCTGTCAACACGCGGCGGGGTTCCGGTTTTCAGCCTGGCAACCTTAATCCCCAGTTCGCGCAGCGAATTTGATAAACCAACTGCCGCAGGCTCTCCCAAGCGTCCTGCCGGATACGATTTCAGCCCGACAAAAATTTTACCGTTTAAAGATGTTCCTGTAGTAAGAATTACCGCCGGCGCAAAATATTCTGTTCCGAACTCATCCGTAACGCCGGTAACAACACCTTTGTTCGTTTTCAATCCTGAGATACATGCCTGACGAAGAAAAATATCTTTATTTCCCTCAATAATATTTCTCATGTAATTCATATATTCACGCTTGTCCGACTGCGCGCGCAAAGCCCTGACCGCAGGGCCTTTAGAAGAATTCAGCATTTTCATTTGAATATAAGTTGCGTCAGCCGCCTCGCCCATAACCCCGCCGAGTGCATCAATTTCTCTTACCAGCGTGGATTTCGCAGGGCCGCCGACAGCGGGGTTACAGGGCATAAGCGCAATATTATCAATATTCAAAGTGCACAGCAGAACTTTTGCCCCCAGCCGTGCAGCCGAAATCGCCGCTTCACATCCGGCATGCCCGGCGCCGGCAACTATACAATCAAATCTGTTATCAACATAGCCCATAACGATATTATATGACAAAAAAAAACGGCTTTCGCCGTTTTTTCTATATCTACTGGCCGGAACCTCCTCCGTATGAGAAATCGTTCTTGATATTATTTTGAAGTAACTTGGTAAAGCTGGCTTCAGAAGTTGTTATCTCATTCAGTCTGGATTCCAGATTATTTTTCTGTAATTCCATTTGCATTTCCCAAGAGTTCAATTTTTGAAGTTCAAGCTCGTGGTCCATCTCAACCTCTGCCATAACCATCTGATATTGATCAGGTGAATCTGCTTGTACATAATATTTATAATAAGCATCCTGTTGTTTTGAATTGTATCTGGCTTGATTATCAGCAGTCTGTCTTGTCGCCGAAAACATTCTGGACATTATGTCGTTCAATTGTCTGTTAATCATAGACTTTTGCTTTGTGTACATTAATAATGTTTCGTGAAGATTTGATATTGCCATCTTTTTTATCCTCTTGTTTTACTCTCTTATATATATAAACAATTTCACAAACCCCCTGATTTCAAGGCGTATTTTTTTTGTTACATTTGTTTACAGAAAACGTATAGGTGATTAAGAGGTATAGAGGACCGGAGGGATAGCTAAATTGGTTAATAGTAAACAGGAAAGAGGGAACAGCAAAGGATTGCCGCAGCCCGCCCAAGAATTAGTAAAAAGCCATACTGGATTGCTTCGTCGCTTGCTGTGCAAGCTCCTCGCAATGACGAATCAATGTAAAATGAACACTTAGACTAAGGGTTAGTAAAAAATCATACCATAACCGCCTCGTCATTGCGAGAAGGGCGTTAGCCCGACGAAGCAATCCAGGCACAAAACATTGATGAATTTACCGGTTTGCCTCGCAGTCCCGCCCTCGTCTTGTCATGCTGAACGGTCGAATCTGTAATCGCCGGGATTTTTCAAATAAGCCGACATATTTAATATATACTTACTGCATATATTGACAAAAAATATTAAGTGTTTTATAATTAAAAATAGTTAAATATTTTGCAACGAAAGTTAGCAATTTTATTCTATGGATTAAAATAAGGTATAAAGCAGATGAATAATCGTAATAAAAGCTTTCCTTTGGCAGAGCGCCGGGTCTGTATGGCATGTTTGTTATTGTTTGCCATGCTTACAGGCGGAATGAGTGTACAAGCGGTTGACGTAAGTAATTTTACGGAGTTGCAGAATGCCCTGTCTTCCGGCGCTGCCGTAATTGACCTCAAAGCAAACATTGACGCAACTGCAAATTTAAACAACACAACTGCCTCGTCTTTAACCATAAACGGCAACGGCTTCATTCTTAACGGAGCCAATACATACGGTGGTTTCCAATTATCAAACGGACAGACGCTGACGCTTGAAAATATTAATTTGAATTTGTTCAACGGAAGCGCCACCTTCGGCGGAGCGATAGTTAACAGCGGCGGGACTGTTACCGTTAGAGACAACGCGGTGTTCACCTCAAACTCTGCCTTCGCGAACGGCGGGGCGATTTATAATGAGTCTAATTCTTCCTTAACCATTGGCAACAACGCAAATTTCACCTCAAACTCTGCCTTCGCGAACGGCGGGGCGATTTATAATTCTAATTCTTCCTTAGCCATTGGAGACAATGCAAAGTTCACCTTAAACTCTGTCACCTCCTACGGCGGCGGTGCGATTAATAACACTTATGGTACTTTAACCATCGGTAACAATGCAAGTTTCACATTAAACTCTGCCGGCGGCAACGGCGGAGCGATTTATAACACTGGCGGTACTTTAACCATCGGTAACAATGCAAGTTTCACATCAAACAAAACCGTCGGCTACGGCGGAGCGATTTTCAACGCGAATACCTTAACCGTCGGTAACAATGTAAGTTTCACATCAAACTCTGCCGGCGGCTACGGCGGAGCGATTTATAATGATTCTAATTCTTCCTTAACCATCGGTAACAATGCAAGTTTCACGTCAAACTCTACCAACGACTACTACGGCGGAGCGATTTATGCCAATACCGGCAGTACCACGACCCTCAACACGGGTTCCGGTTTAACAATCTTCAGCGGCAACACCGACTCCACAGGCATTAATGATATATATTTGAATAATTCCGCTAAATTAAATATCAATGAGACCGGCAATGTTACCTTTGGCGGCGGCATTTCAAGCTCTGATACTAACGCCGTTATTAACCAAAACTCCACAGGCAATGTTACCTTTGAGGCAACCGCCAAAAACGCAAACTTTCAGGGAACGTACACCCAAACCGCCGGCACCACAACCGTCTACGGTCAGTTCTTCAACAACGCCGCTGCAAACAACATCTCTAACTCTAACCTTAACTTTTATCAAGACGGAGCTGATTACGGCAAAATTAATGT
>JAISCP010000091.1 GCA_031265495.1 Heliobacteriaceae bacterium
ATGATTAAGTATCATTTTGTGAGAGGAAAATCCAGTCAAAACCGTTGAATTTACTGGATTGCTTCGTCCTCATTACATTCGTCCTCGCAATGACGAATAAATGAGAAGTTAACACTGCCTAGTTAATAGGGTTGAATAGTTGAACGGTTGAAAAACTACTCAGCTATCCTATTAACTATTTACTAATCACTATTCACTAACGTAATATTATGCAATACATTTGCAATACTGCCCGAAAGCCTGTATTATAAGGTAGTTATGAAAAAAGTTTTATCAGTGTTGTTTACGCTGCTGCTTATCGGAGGCATTGCAGCGATATGGTTTTTGTTCCCTGATTTTTCAAGGAAACAGGTTAATAAGCTTTTCGGAGTGTACGATGTGTATAAAGGTGATAATGCTTACAGGCGCATGAAACTCCAGAGGGCAATTGATTATTATAATAACGCGCTCAGGCTTTATCCCGAACATTATGAGGCGTGGTATAATCTCGGGAATATCTATGTTGTCTATGAAGATTACTACTCCGCTGCTGACGCTTATGAAAAATCGATTGAGCATAATCCGAAATTTATTATGGCAAGAATGAATTACGGTATTGTCGCATCGGAAAAACTGGGAGATTTTGACGCTGCAATAAACCAGTATCAAGCTATTATAGAACTTAAACCCAAATTGATTTCTATTCCTTTTATTTTTAATAACAGGAAAAGTACTAAGATAAATAAAGGTATTGCATACTATAATATGGGGGTTGCATATAAGCAAAAATCAATTTACGCGGATGATAATGAAGAACTGCGGTATCGAAGTTTACAAAACGCCTTGAAATCTTATCAGGAAGCGGTGAAAGTTCTTAAAAAGGATTACGATGCGCGCTACAATCTTGCGCTGACTTATCACCTTCTGGGCGATTACCATGACGCCGGGCTGAATTATTGCAAGGCAATCAGTCTTGCGCCGATGAATTATGAAGCCCATTATAATCTGGCGATTTTACTGCGTCATTTAAAGTATTATAAAGAGTCGCTGGATGAAATGCAGAAAGCGACAAGTTTAATTACGATAAGCGACGGGATTTCGAACCGACAGCGCTATGTCTTTGATGTTATGAATGAATTAACGCGGCTGATTTACTCTGATACAGATAAGACTTTTCTTGAAAAAATTGATGACGAGCCGGCTGCATCAGGTGAAATTACTTACATAAACGGTCGTCTCGTTGCTTCGGAAGCGCTGGACAAAGCTATTTTGAAGAACTTTAAGACCTGCGGTTCCAGAGCGATATTTTTGGAGGAGATTGGGGAGGATTACACGGAGCGCGGCAGCAGGGTGAATGTCCCGTAGTAAATAGGGTTTAGTGAATAGATGACCCTCTTCCTGCGCAGCAGAGTTAACAAACTAGTGTTTCGTCATTGCTGTTCCCTCTTTCCTGTTTACTAATTTTAGCCAGCCCTCTATACTGTTCCCTATTTACTAATCACTATTCCCTAATAAAAAAATAAAGCAGCTCGTAAGCCGTGTTCTGTTTCTAAACGGTCATCTGTCTGGAACTGTGATTACTCACAGCTTCTAGCGGTTTTTTGAAGACGGCGGACACCTTAACCTTCAAACCTTGCATCCAATCGGGGTTTACCTGGCCGGCGCCTCTCAACGCCGCCGGTGAAGCTCTTAACTCACCGTTGCACCATCGCCTGTGATTTAAAAATCCATCGGCAGAATTCATTTCTGTGGCACTTTCCACCGGCTTGCGCCGTCCGGAGTTTCTCCGGCGATTTGTCCTGAGATGCACGGACTTTCCTCACACACTGCTGTGCGCGACCGTCCGGCTGCTTTATTAATTTGTCAATTTTGAGTTCGCTGTTATAATTTCAATAGCTTTTGTGTCAGCGCTGTTGATATTCATTTTTCCGTTTGATTTGACTTCTATGCAGAAGCGGTCAAATTTATTAACGTCATTTCCGGTGCAGTTTTTTGCACACCCAGTTGTTGTTCCGGTGCAACCGGCTGTTGAATTAGAGCCTTGACAACAGTTTGGTCCTTCGCTGCTGCCGTTCACATCAACAACGATATAGCCTGTGCTTGGCACTGAAGCTGCATTTGCCGGAGTAGTCCACTGTGTCGGAGTGGCTTTTGTAAGATCCCACCGTAAGCCGTCTGTTGTTACAAATATTGAAGGATCTGTTTCATATTTGGTTATATTAAGCTGTGCAGCGAAAAGCTTCTGGAATTTATTTGCAATCGTATAACTCGCTCCTTCATAAGTACCGGCTGCAGCATCATCAAATCCGTAACGGCATGACGCCGCGTCAAAATCAGCGGATGTACATTTATCTGTTTTATCGGGGTAAAGCGTCGTATCATTAATAAGCTCGCTTACAACGTTTTCCGCTGTGTAGTAAGCTTTTTTAATCATTGCTTTATTTTTGCTGGGGATTGTGCTTACCACCGTTGGCATGGTAATGGCTATCAGTACGCCAAGAACCGTCAATGCAATCAATATTTCCGATAAAGTAAATGCGGATTTTTTCATTACAGTCTCCTTATTACCCTTCTATACTACCACATCCGCTCTTGAAATTCAACTGTAAATATTTTTTAATAAAATAGCAAAATAATTTATCCGTAGGAGTTAATATTATACTCAGTCTTATATAATAAACACAAACAGAGGGTTAATGTATGGTCGATAACAGATCAGCCGGATTCTACGGAATAGGCGGCGGATTCAACTTTAAAAGCGGGAATATTTCAGGTACGACGGCAAAGCTTAGTGACGACAAAATGGGGCAGGGCGGCGAATACGCTAACCTGCGCAAAGACGGTCAGCCCGAAGAAACCCATGCTTATCCGTTTATGGACAGAAGCGCCGTGCTGCGCGCTACCTTGAATTCGCTTGCAATGATGAATGTTGCGGATGTTATTAATGCCAGAAAACGCGCCATTTCTCCTGACGATGACTCCAAAGGGCAACATCAGGAAAATCAGGAACAAAAAGAAGACGGGGATAATAAAGAAGAAGAAACGCAGTCAATTGAGGCAATAGAAGAACATTTGATTGGTGATGAAGACTTTGACGAAGACTCCGATGAAGATTTTGATTTTGCGGGCGGGCTGGAAGATTAGTTAAATGCCTCTCCATGTCAAGTAATTAGTTACATGATTTTAAGAAAATTTGCCACATCATTCCACCCTCGTCATGTCATCCTGAACTTGTTTCAGGATCCGGCACATAGCAAGTCACGCTATCTTCTCAATTTTATTTCAGCATCTGTCCATCTGTACGAGTAAGTAAACCTTCAGAAATGGATATTTTTTATCGGTGGTCAGATCCTGAAACAAGTTCAGGATGACTTTTGGGTAGAACCTGATGTAATGGGTGCAGGCTCAGACTGCTCCTCTCCATACGGGAGAGGAAGAATTTCTTAATGAACACAGCGTGTGAATTTAGAAATTCAGGTGAGGGGGCGCAGAAACAAATAAATCTCGAGTAGAATACATGTTTGGAGTGCAGGCTCAGCCTGTCCCCTCACTCCAAACACTAAGCTCAACCTACGGTTTTGCTAAGTGTTTGTTCTCTCTCCCGCAGGGAGAGAGCTGGCTTATTCAACCTTTCAATAACATCAAAACAAATGTTTTTTGGCGATAATAACGTCAGAGGCTGTATTTTCAAGCACTCTTTTGCAAACGGAGCCGCCTAAAAAAGCGCTTTTTTCCTCTTTGTGCTTAGAACTCATAACAATAAGGTCAATGTTATTATTTTTTGAATATTCCAGAATTTTCTGCGCGGGATTTCCCGTTAAAACAGCGGTTTCCTTTACCTCGTAACCCTTTTGGACAATGATTTTCTTAATATCTTCAATCGCTTTTTGCGCATAATCTCTTTGCTGGTTTTCAATCTTTATCAGCCAGTTAGTGTCAAGAGTTCCCTCAAGAAAAAGCAAGCCGGGTTCCTCGTTAACCATGCAGATATAAATTTCTTTTTCGTTGAGTTTTATGTGCGAAACTGCCTCGATAATTCCTTCCGAAGATTTTACGGTTCCGTCGGTTGTGAAAAGAATTCTTTTGCTGTTATTTTCTTGTTTTGCGGTGTAAACACACGTTTTACCGCTTACGGATACTTTTCGCGAAACAGAACCCAGCCAGCTTTGGATACCTTTTTTTCCGTGCGAACCGAGTACGGCTAAATCGTAACTCCCGTTTTCCAGTTCTTCAAGAATGCTTTCAGATACCGAGCCGCAGTGTTTAATGAGTTTTCCGGCAGTAAAACCCGCCTTTTCAACTTCTTTTTTGGCTAAATTCAAGATATTATCAGCGGAATTCGCGCAAAATTCATAAAACCCCGGCGCTTCCAGATTGATTTCATCCGGCAGAAAATTCCAGTCAATTACGCTGATTATATCAACACCGGCGTTTTCCGTCCAGTTCCGGCTGTTTTTTATTGCGCTGAAACTCGTTTCAGAACCGTCTGTACAAAATAAAATTTTCATAGTAATATTATTATAATGGGATAATCAGGATATTGTTATAGTCATGACGGCAAAATCAAAGGTTAATTTAAGGGAATACAAGAATTTAATTGAAACTATTGCAAAGGTCGAATATCAGAAGTTTTCGACTTCGCATTTTATTGATTTGCCTGATTTGATTAATATCGGTAATCACACTTTATATATTCTTTTTAAAAACAATCCTGCAAATAAATTTAACAATACTTATTTATCAACGGCAATTAAGTGGGCTATAAGGAACGAGGTCAGACGCCGTTATAAGTGGTATTCCATGAAAAACAAAAAACGGCAGGAAGAAGAAAGCGGCGAGCTTAGAACAGAAGTCTATAAGACTATTTTATCCATTGATGAAATGCATGACGCGGAAATTCCCACCCAAATAAAAGCTGACGACAAAACACCGGATGAATCTTTTGAACTTGTTGAGCTGAAGGCTGAAATTATTGAAGCTATGCAAAAGCTTTCGCCGAGAGAAAAAGAGCTTATTGAATATAAATTTTTTAAAGACAAAAAACTGCGTGAAATCGCAGATGAGTTTAACATATCCCAGTCGCGCATTTCGCGTATTATCCAGACGGGTTTGGACAAGATTAAAAAAGACTTGAGAAAGCAAGGCATAATATGAGGAAACAGGCAGATAGTGAAAAGTTAAACTCCCCTGCGGGCGTCAATTTTTCGTTGCCGCGTCATTGCGAGGAGGGCGTAAGCGCCCGACGCGGCAATCCGGTAAATTCAACGCTCTTGACTGGATTGCTTCGTCGCAAGCTCCTCGCAATGACAAGATAAATAATTGAAAGGTTTTTATGAAAACGATTTTTGAAAAAAGTACCGGAACCGGAGGCATGCTTCTTTGTGATGAAGATGTTAACATTGATTTTATTGATAAGAAATTTCTTCGGGAAAATCCCGCCGGCCTGCCGCAGGTTAGCGAACTTGAGGTTATGCGGCATTATAAGGAGCTTTCCGACAGAAACTTCTGTATAGAAAAAGGTTTTTACCCGCTCGGTTCGTGTACAATGAAGTATAACCCCAAAGTTAATGAACTTCTTGCAGGGCTTGAGGGTTTTGCTAACCTTCACCCGCTCGCGGGCGATGAGAATTCACAGGGCGCGCTGGAGTTGATGTATAAGCTTCAGGAGGCGCTGAAAGAAATTACCGGAATGGCGGCTGTGAGCTTGCAGCCTGCAGCCGGCGCGCACGGCGAACTGTCCGGGATGATGGTTATAAAAAAATATTTTGAGGTTAAAGGAGAACTCCGCAGGAAGGTTTTAATTCCTGATTCCGCGCACGGTACTAACCCGGCAAGCGCGGTTGAGTGCGGGTTTGAAACAATTCCTGTTCCTTCAAACAATAAAGGACAAGTGGATATTGAAGCTCTGAAGGGTGTTCTTGATAAAGATGTTGCGGCGATTATGATGACAAACCCGAATACACTCGGGATTTATGAAGAAAATGTTCTTGAAATTTCGGACTTAATGCATAAAAACGGTTCTTTGTTGTACTATGACGGCGCCAATTTCAATGCGATTATGGGATACACTAATCCGGGATTAATGGGGTTTGACGTGGTTCACCTTAACCTGCACAAAACATTTGCCACTCCGCACGGCGGAGGAGGTCCGGGAGCGGGGCCAATCGGGGTTGCGCCGCATCTTGAGGAGTTCCTGCCCGCGCCGGTGATAAGTTTTGACGGACAAAAATATTACCGGAACTATGACCTGAAATATTCTGTCGGCCCGGTTAAGGCTTTTTACGGGAATTTCGGCGTTCTGGTACGCGCGTATGCGTATATTCTTATGATGGGGAAAAACCTCAAAACCGCAAGCGAAGACGCTGTTTTGAATGCAAATTATCTTAAAGAAAAGCTGAAAAAAGCATATTTGCTTCCCTATGATGTTCCGTGCATGCACGAATTTGTGCTTTCGGGCGATAAGCAGAAGGAATTCGGGGTTTCCACGCTGAATATTGCAAAATCCCTTATGGATAATAATATTCACCCGCCTACGGTTTATTTCCCGCTGATTGTTCATGAGGCGATAATGATTGAGCCGACGGAATCCGAATCCCGGCAAAGGCTGGATGAGTTTGTACAGGTTATGCTGAATATTGCACAGGAAGCGCGGACTAATCCCGAAAAAATCCTTTCCGCGCCGCATACCGCTCCGGTGAAACGTATTGACGAAACCAGCGCTGCACGCCGGCCGGATTTGAAATATAATGAAGAGTAAGATAAAATTAGCATTCCCCCACATGGGAACCATAAGTATTGCATGGGCTGCCGCGCTTGAGAAGATAGGCATAGAGCCGTATGTACCCCCGTATACCGGTAAAAAAGCTCTCTCTCTGGGCGCTAAGTATTCGCCCGAAGCTATCTGCCTGCCTTATAAATTAATTTTAGGGAATTTTATTGAAGCTATTGAGGGCGGTACTGATTATGTTGCCATGATTTCATCGCCGGGTATTTGCCGGCTGGGTGAATACGGGAGCTGTATCAAAAACGCGCTTGCTGATTTGGGCTATGATACAAAATACATTGAACTGCGTTTGTATGACGGAATTAAAGGGATGTACAGGTTCCTGACGGAGCTTACCGGAAAAAATGCTCCTGTACTGTTTTTGAGCGGAATAATCCATGTTATAAGAATGATATTTCTGCTGGACGATTTGGACGTAAGGCTTTCTTATCTGCGCGCCCGTGAAACCCGCTCAGGCGAAGCGGAAAAGAATTTTAACAAAGCGCTGGAGTTGTTAAAAACTTCCAAAGGCAGCCTGAAAAAGGTTAAGAAAGAAGCGTTTGCAATTTTGAACAAAACTGAAATTGATAAGAACAAAGAAGTTTTGCATGTTGATTTGACCGGAGAAATTTATATTGTATGCGATAATTTTTCTAACCAGAATATTATGGCGGAACTTGGCAGAATGGGGGTTCAGGTGCATCGTACGCTGACCGTAAGCAGTTTTTTAAAAGATGCTATTATCCCTAAAATCTTCAAAAAAGGTGAAACGCATTTACAGAGAGCATTCCGAATGGCAAAACCGTACCTTATGAGAGATATTGGCGGGGATGCGCTGGAGTGTGTTTCGGATGTGGCTTATGCGCACGAGCGCGGAATTGACGGGTTAATCCATGTAAGCCCGTTCACCTGCATGCCGGAAATTATGTCACAGAACATTTTCCCTGCAATGCGTGAGAACTTAAATATTCCGATTTTGCCGCTGATTATGGATGAACAGACCGGGCGCGCCGGTTATATTACCCGTCTGGAGGCATTTGTGGACTTAATGAGAAGAAGAAAGCGCAAAGCGGCGCGCTGAAAATTTTCGCCGGAGGTATTGCAGCTGATTACTTGACATGTACAGCAATGATGAAACAATGCAAAGCTAACAATGCCACTCCTCAAGGATAAGATGAGCCTTTCAACCCTTCAACTATTTACTAACCCCTGTTTACTATTTACTAAAATCATTGTTTGATGTTAAATTTATATTATGAGAAAATATTTTAGTCATGCTTTTAAAATAACAAACAAGAGTATAATTTTAGTTATTCCGCTGATTATTATTATGACAGTTATAAGCGCGTATATGGAATTTGTTAACCGGATGTCGGACACTCCGGCAGAAGTAATATTGGCGCTGATTACACTGTTGTTTATGTTCGGGGCTTTCGGGGCGGGATGGTTTTCCATGGTTAAAGCAGCTGTCCGGGAAGACAGCTGTTCCGGAAAAATAAAGTCTGTGTCGGATTGGTTCAAAGTTTTGCCGGCGGGAATAGGAGAATACTTTTTGTCCTTTGCCGGAGTTTCTTTAGTATTTTCGGTTTTGATTTTGTTGTCCGCAGTTGTGCTTTACAAGCTGGGTTTTCTGCTTTTCGGCGCACTGGACTTTGACCCTGTGCTGTTAAAGCAGGCTGTAATTTCTTCCGAAGGAATGAAAATATTTATTGAGTCGCTTTCTGACGAACAGCGTATGCGCCTGATTGGCTGGAATTTTCTGCTGATTTTTGCAGGCGGATTGTATTCGTTTATCACTTTGCTGTGGGTTCCCGAGGTTATGTACGGGACTGGAAATCCCGTAAAAGCACTGTGGTTCTCAATTAAAAAGATATTCCAAAAATTTTTGAAATCCGCAGAACTTTTTTTATACATATCATTGTTATATTTTCTGGTTTTAATTGCAGGCACCTTTTTGATGTATAATCCGGTTACGTACATTATTGCCATGATGATGAATTTTTATTTTACAGTCTATTTTGTTGTGTTAATATTTTCTTATTATGAAGCAGAATATAAAAGTGACAGCAATAGCGGGTCCGACAGCCTGCGGCAAGACGGCTTATGCGGTTGAATTGGCGAAAAAAGTAAACGGAGAAGTTGTTTCCGCTGACTCAAGACTTGTGTATAAAGGATTTGACATAGGAACCTCGAAGCCTTCCGTTGAGGAAATGTGTGGTATTAAACATCATTTAATCGACATTGTTGAGCCGGAAGAAAATTTTTCGGCAGGTTTGTACGAGCGGCATGCAAGAGCAGCTATTGCGGATATTGCCGCGCGCGGTAAAACGCCGATTGTTGCGGGCGGTACGGGGTTATACTTAAAAGTTCTGCTGCAAGACTGGAATTTGCCGGAATTTGAGCCTGATTACAGGTTTCGTGAAGAATTGGGCAAATTGAGCAGCCTGCAGCTGCATGACAAACTCAGAGAACTTGACGAAAATTCCGCGCTGGAAATTGAGCCGGCGGACAGAAAAAAACTTATCCGCAGAATTGAAATTGTTATGAATACAGGCGTTGACAAGGCGCTGAAACCGCCTGAATTTGAAGTTGAATGGATTATGCTGAATCTGCCGCGCGGGGATTTGTACGACAGAATTAACAGGCGCGTGGATTTAATGCTTGAAAACGGCCTTGTGGAAGAAACCGCCGGACTTTTGAAAAAGCATGGACGGATAAAAAATATTATTGAAACAATAGGGTACAAAGAAATTACCGCATACCTTGACGGGCAGACAACGCTTGAACAGGCGGCCGAAAAGCTTAAACAAAATACCAGAAACTATGCCAAGCGCCAGTTGACGTGGTTCAAAAAGTATCACGGCTAAGTTTGATACTATTATTTTTTGTGTTACAATAAATTCGAGAGGGATATATGAATAACATTTTGAAAAAAATTGCTGTAATAAGCGCTGTTGTTTTAGGTTCGGTGTACGTTCTGTTTTTAGCGGCACCGTTGTTTTTATCGGGGATTTTGAACTCCGCCGATATTTCAAAAGCGGTTGGGGACGCGTCCGGGTTTAAGGTTAAGCTTGAAAAGATAAGGGTTGTTACAACGCCTAAATTTACAGCGGGCTTTAAAGTCGGTCATGCTGATTTTATGCTTCCGACCGGAGAAAGCTTTTTGCAGGCGGATAATTTTCAGTTAAAACTTTCGCTGCTGCCTCTTTTAGCCGGAAAAATCCGAATTGATGCGGTTTCTGCGGAAAATCTCAAAGCAACGCTCAAAGTTCAGAAAAACGGAAAGTTTTTGATTGAGAATTACATGCCGGCGCAGGAACAGTCAAATCCGTCGGAGCCGCTGCCTTTCGGGATAAAACTTTCTAATCATTTGCCCGATATTACAGTCAAAAACTATGATGTGAGTTTTGTTGATGCGAGCGACAGTTACGTAATTTCCGGAAACGCGTTTAAAATTTCGGATTTTATTATCAACAAAAAAATTAAAGCTTCAGCGGACGGAAAAGTTGTTCTTAAAGGCAGAACACAGTTTAATTATGATATAAAAATTCTAAATAAAATCATGCCGGATGTTAATTTAAATGATATGGTTTTCTCTCCTGAGCCTGCACAGCAGGGGCAGCCTGTGCAAATTAATGTCATTGATATTTTTAAAGCGGTTTATAACAGCCGTTTGACCGCTGACGCAAAAGTTGATTTAAAAATTTCCGGTTCTGCGCAGGAACCGGATTTGAACGGGAGTATGGATATTACCAACCTTTCAGCGGCAAATATTCCGGCTGGAAGCGCTAAAATGAATTTCTCGGGTAATAAAATTGCTCTGGATACTAAAATTTACACTGCAAAAAACGAACTTACCGAACTGCTGGGGAATTTTAGAACCGGCAAAAAGCCTCATATTAATTTGACATGCAAATCTAATGCCGGGCTTGGCAGCGTGCTTGCGTTAGCCAAAAATCTTGCTAAATCGTTCGGCGTGAACGACTTGGACACTTTAAGCGCAAACGGCATTTTGGATGTTGATTTTAACCTTAAATCAGATTTGAAGAAAATTCAGTCGTCAGGACGCTTTAACGTGAACTCCGCAGATCTGGCTTACGGGCTTTATAATGTTGCGGTAAAAGACATTAATGCAAATGTACTGCTTGATAACAATAAAATTGACATTAAAAAAGCAGGTCTGCTGATTGCCGGCTGTCCGTTGAAAATCTACGGCACAATCGACTCCGGCGCGGCCGTTGATTTGAATATAATTGCGGATAAACTCCGGATTAAGGGGCTTCTTGCAGCAGCCGGACAAATTCAGCTTCTGAAAGAAAATGATTTCAGAAGCGGTGATTTATCAATGAATGTTTCCCTAAAAGGACGACTTGACAAAATAAGTCCGAATATTAAGGCTGTTGTTAATAACCTGAATGTACGAAATATTCCGGCGGATACGGTTCTGTCTCTTGCAAACGCGAATGCTGATTTTACGGCGGAAGGAGAAAAACTTAACGGTCTTATCAGCCTTGTTCAATTTAATATAATTAACCCTTCGGCAAAAATATCCGCGCCTTCGGCAAAAATTACAATAAAAAATCAGGATGTTAACATCAATGCATATCCTGTGAATGTTGATATTTTAAAAGAGAAAAATCTTACGGTTAACAGTGATTTAAAAATTGCAAATGATATTTTACGACTTTCAAATACGGGTTTATTTGCCAAAAGTTCGCCTCTTGTGCTTGTAAGCGGTTCAGCGTCCAACTTGTCAAAAATGCCTGTGCTGAATGTGAATATTTCAATACAGAACCAATTGGAAGCGATTGTTCCGGGATTTCCTAAATCAAGAGCGCTTGTGAAGGCGGGTATTGCGGTAAACGGCCCGGCTGACAAGCCTTCTGTCAAGGGAAATATATTCCTTCCGCTCATATCAATCCCTGAAGCTGATACAAATGTGGAAAATCTTGCAATTTATTTAACAGATTTTTCCGGCAGAGGAACAATGGCAAAACTTAAATCCGGCGGCATTTTGGCGCAGAACCTCAGTGCGGATTTTGACCTTAAAAATAACGTGCTTTATCTGAAAAATATAGCCGGTGATGCTTTTTCCGGCAAAGTTAAAGGCAGTGTTTCTTACGGGCTTGCTGACGGCGCGGCAACGGTTAATATGACGGGTATTGGCATGGACGCGGTTAAGGCGGTTGAGGGCGCTGCCGGGATTAAAAATGCGCTTTCGGGCAGGCTGAGCTGGAACGCCAAAGTTAACATGAAAGGCGTTGAGCCTGAAGCAATGATGAAATCTTTGACCGGTAATGTCGGCTTTAACATTGACGACGGTACTTTTGCCAATATCGGGCGCCTTGAAACCATGCTGGGCGCGGAAAATATTCTGGGTAATGCAATTATGCGCACTGCATTGTCAGGGATTACGATTTTGCCTGCAATTCAAAATACGGCGCATTTCAAATATATTACGGGAAATATAACTTTTTCCAACGGCTGGGCGGATTTACAGCCGGTGAAAACTTCAGGCCCGGCTATGGCTTACTATATAACAGGCAAATATAATCTGCTGAACGGTTCCGCAAATCTTATTATTTTGGGGCGTTTATCTGCGGAAACCGTTGCTCTGCTCGGACCCGTAGGAGATTTGTCCGTAGATAAATTAACTTCCTACATTCCTAAGTTTGGCGCTCTTACCGGCGCTGTTATCAAAATTATGACGGCTAATCCGAAAGGCGAAAATATTGCCGCTATCCCGCAGCTTTCGGGCGGGAATACAAAATATAAAGACTTTAAAGTTGTATTTAACGGCGGTGTTGAGAGTAAAAGTTCCGTTAAATCTTTCAAATGGCTTTCTAATGTAGACACTTCCGGCTTGGAACAGCTTGACCTCAAACAGCAGCTGCAAAACTCTAAGGACAATATTCTAAAACTGCGCACAGATACGTTGAATGATGCGAAGCAGCAGGTTCAAAGCACAAAGCAGCAATTTCAGGATACCGCAAACCAGCTAAAAGATTTGAAAAATATGTTCCGATGAATAGGGAATAGAGTTGAAAAGTTGAAGCTCTCTCCCGCAGGGAGAGGCTTTAGATTGCCATATCAATAAAATGTTGAAATTGACCCAACTTCCGGTGCTTTACAAAATACATGCAAGCACCATCAAAATAAACATTCCGATTTGCATGCCCGTGGTTAAGTTTTGAGCGAATTTATTTGAGTCGTATTTTTTTGCTGATTTTTGCGCGCTGTGGGCGCTGCTTATGCGGTTCATGCGTTCCTGCTGTGAGTCATTGTCAAAAGTCGCTCCAAACATGCTGTTTTCCAGTCTTGCCAGCCGGCTTTCCAGATTATCGTCAGGGTAAGAGCGTTTGAATACAGAATTCTCCACTGCATTCAGATTGACTTTTTGCGGTTTACCGGCGTTGTAAGCATTATAATCAAATTGGTCAGGGGATTGATACATTTGCAGATTGTAATCCCGCTGAAGAGTCACGGGCTCATCGTCAAAGAAATTGTTTGAAGACTGCGCAATACTGTTGTCCATCAGTGAGCGGGGCTTTAAATCAGCGCGAAGTCTGTCTGTACGGGTACTGAAATCATCATTGGCATAAGTTTTTTTGAAAGCCTTTTGTTCAAGTTCCGCCAGACGTGTATTCAAATCTTTTTCTTTGAATTCTTTGTTAAAAACAATTTGTTCAAGCTCATTTACTGCCGGATAATCCACTCCGGGCGCATTTTTAGGGATTTCTGCAATCCGGCCGGAGTCTTCCGAAAAAGTGTCTTCTTTGGGCGTAATTTCTTTGCCTATGGAGTCAGCTGCCAAATCTTTACTTAACTTGCTTAATCTTTGCGCTGCGCCGCCTGTTGATGTTTTACCGTAAACCTGCTCCTCAATCCTGTTTAGCCGCAATTCTTGGGTTTCGTTGGGGTACGTAAAACCAAACAGGGAGTTTTCAATGTTGTCAATAACGGCCGCAGATGCAAAATTTCCCGCTAATATAAATATAATCAATACCGGAATAGCTTTTTTCATAGGTACAGAATACGGCTTTTTATTAACGGAAACCATTCTACGGAGTTGTAATTTTTGCAGATGCGAAAATCCTTAGAAACTCCTAAGACTTTAGGGCAATGTTTTGAAAACGCTAATACTTTCTGTTAAGATAACCGCACAAAGTTTTAGAATCTTTCCTGTTCAATTAGCTGCCTATTCATTAAAAACTCTTTACTATTCCCTATTTACTGACTATAATTATATCTATGATAAACAGGCGGAAATCCAAAGAACTTTGCATAGGCAATGTAAAAATAGGAGGGAATGCTCCTGTTTCCGTGCAATCCATGTGCAATACCGACACGCGCGACATAAACGCCACAGCCTGCCAGATAAAAGAACTTGCCAAAGCAGGGTGCGAAATTGTCAGGCTTGCCGTGCTGAATTCCGCTGCTGCGGACGCGGTAAAAGAACTTGTAAAAACTTCTCCCGTGCCGCTTGTGGCGGATATTCACTTTGATTACAGGCTTGCAATACAATGTATAAACAACGGAATTCACGCGCTTCGTCTAAATCCGGGCAACATCGGAAAACACGAAAACACAGTTAAGGTTGTAACTCTGGCTAAGCAGCGGAACATTCCCGTCCGAATAGGCGTAAACGCCGGCTCTTTAGAAAAAGAAATTGAGGCGGAAAATCTGCCGCTGCATGAGAAGATGGTTAAAAGCGCGTTAAAACATATTAAAATTTTGGAAGATTTAGATTTTGATTTAATAAAAGTTTCCCTGAAATCTTCGGACGTACTGACGACAATTGAGGCTTACCGCGCAATATCAGGCAAAATTCCTTACCCGCTGCATCTCGGGGTAACAGAAGCCGGAACGCTGAGAGGCGGGTTAATAAAATCATCCGTCGGACTCGGAACGCTTCTCGCAGAGGGTATAGGCGATACTATCCGGGTTTCTTTAACGGAAAATCCAACGGAAGAAGTAAGCGCCGGATTTGAGATTTTAAAAAGTCTCGGTTTGCGCCAAAAGGGCGTTAATTTCATTTCCTGCCCGACTTGCGGCAGAACACAAATTGACTTAATCCGTCTGGCAAAGCAGGTTGAAGAAAAATTTAAGAATTTAGACAAACCAATTACCATAGCGACAATGGGCTGTGCGGTTAACGGTCCGGGCGAGGCAAAACATGCGGATTTCGGGATTGCGGGAGGAACAGGCGAAGGCTATGTTTTTAAAAAAGGAGAGATTATAGCGAAAGTTCCGGAAGAGCAGCTGCTCGGGAAGCTGGAAGAAGTTATTAATAAATATTGTTAAAAGAGATTTATATACTTAACTAGCCCTGTCACCCTGAACTTGATTCAGGGTCTATCAGTTTAATTGAAATGAATAGATTCCGGGTCAAGCCCGGAATGACAATATGGTTTATATTGGCCAGTTATATATAGTTCCCTGCTAAAACTTAACAGGATAATCGTCTTTAATTTCCCAGCCGTCCAACTGGATTAACTTAGTGCAGTAATTGTTACTGATGATGTCTATATTTTCTGTGCAGTCTTCATTAAATATCGCTCCGCCTTTTGCCTGACACCCGGTGATTAACTGTTCTCTTGTACTATTCGCAGTATAATCTTGGGGTTCAAACCCTTTTTTATAATGAGCCTGGTATGCTGTGTTAAACGGATCAAATCTAAAAACAAACTCATTGTATCCTCTGCGGCGGCTAATTTCCGAATTAAGAGCTTTTACATCGGTAACCAGTGTGTAATCAGGCTGAGTTGCGCTGGCCCTGAGGATACTCCCGTCAGGAAAATATATAAGAAAATTGCCATCCGTACGGCAAGGATCCGGATCATTCGTAATTTTTACAATATTCAAATATTTGCCGATATACTCTTCAAACCAATCCTCTGCATCTTCAATACTCGTAAAACCTTTTTGATACCAATTTTCATAAGGACCATTGTGTGCCATTGACATATTTATTGCCTGATTCATTACGGTATAAATTTTTTTCAGCTTGACAGCGGTTATATGTCTGCGATAATTCGATATCAGCGCCGGCATGGTCAGCGCTGCAACCACCCCGATAACCCCCAGCGTAATCAAAACTTCCGCCAGAGTAAAAGCAAATCTTTCGTAACATTTTTTCATTATCCGCCTCCTTACAATATTGGCTTACAGCCCATACTAATAAGAGGATAATAACATTAGAATTAAGAAATGTCAAACAAAGATTTCTATAATAAACTGGGTTCTAAAATAAGATTTTTGAGAAAAAAGAAGAAACTTACGATTGCCCGGCTTGCTGAAAATGCAAATATTGACGATTACTTTCTCGGAGAGATTGAAAGGGCGGAGAAAAAACCCAGCCTTGATACGCTCTTGAAGCTTTCGGCAGCGCTTGAGGTTGAAATTTATAAATTATTTAGGTGAGTGGAAATTTATAAGTATAGAGGGCTGGAGGTATAGCTAAAATTAGTAAATGGCGCTTAGTAAATAGGAGTGAATAGGGTTAAATGGTTTACCCTCCCCTTGAGGGAGGGTCGAAATTTGCTTTAGCAAATTTCGGGGTGGGGTAGTCGGAGGTATTGAAAAAAGAGGGTTGTTGGTCTGATTTTACCATTGACCAGATCCTGAAACAAGTTCAGGATGACAGGACGTGAGAAGGGCAGGCTGAGCCTGCACCCAAAATACTGTGCTCTACCCAGGATTTCTTCGGTTCTGCGCCACCTCACCTGAATTTCTAAACTCGCCTGCGGCTCATTAAGAAATTCTACCTCTCCTGTAAGGAGAGGTACTCAACCATTCAGCTCTGTTTCCTGTTCACTCCTATTTACTATTTACTAACCCCTATTTACTAATTTTAGCTATACCTCAAGCCCTCTATACATCTAAATTTCCTATTCACTATTTACTAAGCGCTATTCACTAATAATGTGTATCATGATTTAAATAAAATCATACGAATAATATATAGAAATCCTAATGTAAAGAAATTATAATGTATTTGTTAGCTGCCTGAAATGTATTATAATAATACAGAAAGGAACAAATGAAAAATAAATTACTTATTTTAATGTTATTAATTACAGCTCCCGCTTTAGCCGGAGAATTCACAGTCGATGATGCTGCGTCCCGTGAATATTTAATTAATCATGGACATTCACAAGTTATTTACAATGCTATTGAAAGAACTAAAGCACAGGTTAACGGAACCCCTTATGATGAAACAGCCGGCGCTGAATATCCTGACAGCGGTCCTGTTAAATGGGTTAGAAGCTTTTTTATGTATTTCGACCCGGCGCTGGATAGCGAGGCATTTATGAAGCATGATATAAAATTCGCACCGCAGATTGATGATTTATAAGATAAAAATACAGGCGCTGTTCTTTGCCCTGTTAATATTTGTAAGCTTTACCGCAGCGCAGGGCAGCGTAATGTATGATGATTATTTTTTGGATTTTTCGGCAATTGACACCTCAAAAATCGAGCGGGAAGCGGATGATTATTTCACAAAGGCGGCGGAAAGCGCATCTCCGGAAGAGCGCGGTAAATACATTGATATTGCTCAATCACGTTATTATATTTTATCGCAGATAGACATGCAGCAGATTAAATACGCGGTTCAGCTTGCGAGAATTTATGACTACAAAAAGAAAGACCGGCTTGCTAAAGAATACTTTTACCGCGCTATGAATCTGAATGCTTACGATGCTCATGCCAATTATTATTTCGGAGAATTTTATTTTAGCAGAAAGGATTACAAAAGGGCTTTAGCGCGCTATATTATTGCGCACAACAACGGCTTGCGAAACAAATATGAACTTAATTACAACATGGCTGTAATTTACGAAAAACTCGGGGATTTGGCCAACGCCGTGAAATATTACTCTGCCTGCCTTGCTGCAAATCCTCCGTCCGAAGAAGTAAGAGCGGAATTAAAACAAAAAATTGACTCCATAAACGAGTTAAACTATAATAAATCTGAATATTATTATAATATTCGGGAGTGAAACTAATGAAAAACTTTATATTGGCAATAATATTATTATCTTTTACCTTAAACTGCAAAGCGGCGGAGCCTGTATTGCAGTCTTCTTCAGCTGCGCAAACTCCGAAAGCCGCTGAGGAATTACCGTTAATTTATCAGCCTTATCAGCCCGCAAAAAACGAGGTTATATTCAGCCAGACAAAAATTAAGATTAATGCAGCGGACCCCACTCCGTCAACAAACAAGGCAGGAAGTTATCTTCCGGGAACAAGAGGTCCGGGGCAGCTTGTAATCTATACGCCGAATTACGGCTTTAGAACCAATACTAACGAATACGGCGCGGAGGCAACGGTTGAAGGCAATACCGTAACTGAGCTTTCAGGCGCTGACTCTCCCATACCGCCGAACGGAATTGTCATAAGCGGACACGGAAAAGCCAAAAACTGGATAAACTCAACAATAAATATCGGAACAAAAATTTATATTGACAGTAATGATGTTTTATATGCATACACCACTTCGGAAAGCTACATATTTGAATCCATCAAAAAAATCAGCGAAACGGAACAAATGATTGAATTTTACTGCGCAAACAACCCCGATTACAACCGGAAAGTTCCGAACAGTTATATTAACGATGCAAAAGAGTACATGAAAAAGGCCGCAAAAGACCCCGAACAGGTTCAAAAGTACTCCCGGCTTGCCATAGAAGCCGCAAATGACGCGCTTAAAAGCGTGGTTCCTTATAAAAACAACGAATTACGCGGGATTTGGGTGCGTCCGTCCGAAAAAACCGCCGAAGATATTATAAAATCAATAGAGCTTATTCAATCTGCAGGCATTGACAATATATTTCTTGAAACTTACTATCACGGAAAAACAATTTTTCCGAGCAAGACAATGGAAGCTTACGGATTTGTGCCGCAGTATGAACAGTTCGACGGCATTGACCCGCTGAAAATCTGGATTGATGAAGCCCATAAGCGTAAGATGAAAGTTCACATCTGGTTTGAAACCTTTTACGTCGGCAATTCCGTCTCACAGGATAACCCTCAAAGTATTATTGCCAAAAACCCTTCTTGGGGTAATAAAACCAAAAAAGATTACCTTTCAAACAGCGCCACAAAGTCCGCTTCCGAACACAACGGATATTTTCTTGACCCGGCAAACCCCTTTGTACAGGACTTTTTAATGAAGCTGCTTGAAGAAATAGTTACCTGCTACAAACCTGACGGCTTAAATCTTGATTACATACGCTACCCGAATGCAATTACCCTGAATGAAAGTTCCAGCTGGGGGTATACGTACCATGCCAGAAAAGAATTCAAGGAAGCTTACAATGTTGACCCTGTGGATTTGAAGATTTCCGACCCGCTTTGGATGGACTGGATGAAATACAGAAGCGGTAAAGTAACTGATTTTGTTAAAAAAGCCGGCGAATACGGCAAGCAGCAGCAGATTTATACTTCTGCGGTAATCTTCCCTGACCGGCTGGCCGCGCTGAACGTGAAACAGCAGGATTGGAAGAACTGGTCGGATAATAACTATATTCAGGGTTTTACGCCGTTATTCCTAACCTGTGACTCCAAAATGGCAAGTTCCATGATGCAAACCGTTATAAATGCAAAATCTTCCGACACGGACTTTTTTGCCGGGCTTTTCGTAACCTTCATGAACGGTTCGCCGGAAGACTTAATAAGGCAAATACACGAAGCGCGCAAATTAAACGCAAGCGGCGTAATCATATTTGACTATGCGCACTTGGCGCCTAAATACACCACCGCGCTTGCAACGAGTGTTTTTTCCGCGAAAACCGCACAAAAAGTAACTCCGCCGCAAACAACACCGAAGGTCAAGAAAAAATGGCGGCAGTTTTTTAAATTCATAAATCAATAAATTCCAGACGGTATCCCAGAATTTCAGCAATCATATACGCTTCTTTAAGCGATAGAGTTTCTCGTTTTATTTTGCCAATCAGGCTTTCTAATGAATATTTTTTACCCGCTTTAATACTAAGCTGTGCGGCTAATGAGGTAAGAGTAGTATTTTTCATCGCCAGTAACGATTTTATTTTCCCTTTTATGTTCATTAAAAAATTATATGTTATTTGACAAAAAAACAAAATTGAATTATTATCACTAATGTATATGTTAGTAAACTAATATTAATGTTAGTAAAATATTACAAAAAGTGAATTAAGGTGAACTGTGAAAAAAAGATTTATTAAGCAAACAGCGGTAGTTGACCGGGCGCCTGTGTGCAAAACGGCGTTTACACTTGCAGAGGTATTAATAACACTCGGGGTTATCGGAATAGTTGCGGCAATGACTATGCCAAGCCTTGTTCAAAATTACAAAAAGAAAGAAGCGTCTGCACGGTTGAAAAAGTTTTACAGCTCAATGACGCAGGCTATAACATTATCCGAAATTGACAACGGCGAAGTTGCCGAGTGGGTATTTCCGAGTTACAGAAATGAGGCTGAAACAGAAGTATTTGCCCGAAAATATATTCTTCCTTATTTTAATAATTTGAAGACAGCCTCCGGCGTTATTTCCGTTGATGCTTTTATTATATACCTTAACGACGGAAGCAGTATTTTAATGTCGAAAGGCGCTTGTTTAGATATACATTACGATATAAACGGGGACAGGAAGCCAAATCAACATGCAAAAGACAGATTTGTTTTCCTTTTATGCCCGCCGGACCAGGTTGCTGTTTATTGCGGGCAGCAATTTCAGAAATTCCCATTCTGCGGATGTGGGCAAGTGACACAATCTAACAGAGAGACCGCAGTGGCAAATTGTAAAGTAAACGCAACCGTTTGTGTTCCGCTGATTATGCTTGACAACTGGGAGTTTAAAGATGATTATCCGTATAAATTGTAGTTGCGATTAGGTGAATAGGAAAGAGAGTTGAAGGGTTTAATTCCTTCTCCCTCTGGGAGAAGGTGGCTGAAAGCCGGATGAGGGTTTTATTGATAACGTCATTGCGAGGAGCTTGCACGGCAAGCGACGAAGCAATCCAGTCAAAAACGTTGAATTTACCGGCTTGCCGCGTTGTCCCGCCCTCATCTTGTCATGTAACCATTCAACTATTCAACTTTTCAACCTTTCAACTCTCTTTACTATTTACTATTCCCTGCTATAATATTGTTATGGAAATGTACGGCATTATTTTAGCGGGAGGTTCGGGAAGCAGGTTATGGCCGCTGTCCAGAGAGTTATATCCCAAACAGCTTCTTAATTTAAATTCGGAAAGAAGTCTTTTGCAGTCCACTTATGAACGCCTTGCGGTATTCATTGAGCCGGAAAATATTGTAAGTATTACAAACGCAAAACACGCTTCAAATGTTAAAATACAGCTTGGCAGTAATGCAATCGTGCTGTCTGAACCGGTTTCCAAAAACACTGCGCCTGCAATTGCGCTTGCCGCAAAATTCATTATGCAAAAATCCGGCGCTGACCCTGTAATCTTAGTTGTTCCGTCCGATCATTTAATTAAGGCCGTAAACAAATTCAAATCAACTGTTGAAAAAGGTGAAAAACTGGCTCAGGACGGTCTGATTGTTACCTTCGGGATTAAACCGGATTATCCCGAAACCGGCTACGGCTACATAAACACAGAAGGCTTTAATGTAAAAGAATTCGTTGAAAAACCGGACGCTAAAACTGCCGAAAAATACCTGAGCGCCGGCACGTATTTCTGGAACAGCGGAATTTTTATGTTCAAAGCCTCTGTCATGCTTGACCAAATATCAAAACTCGCTCCCGAAATCGCTAAGATTTCGCAGGAATTTGATTTCTCACAATCAAGCGAAATTCCTTATGTTAACTTTGACAAAATGCCGAATATATCAATAGACTACGCTGTTATGGAAAAATCATCCGAAATTGCGCTGATTGAGCTTGAGAGCGACTGGAATGACCTGGGTTCATGGCAGTCAATTTACGACGTAAGCCCGAAAGACGCCAACGGTAATGTTTTTATCGGAAATGTTATTGATGAAGGCTCCAAAAACTCTTTTGCGTATTCTTCCTCAAAACTCGTTGCCACAATAGGGCTGGAAGACACTATTATTGTGGAAACGGAAGATGCTGTTCTTGCCTGTAAAAAAGACCGGGCGCAAGATGTAAAGCATATTTATGAAACGCTGAAAAAAGAAAATAATGATGCACATCTTATACACAAAACGGTTTACCGTCCATGGGGCTGTTACACCGTAATTGCACAGGGCGAAGGATTTATTACTAAAATTATACTTGTAAACCCGGGTCAAAAGCTTTCCGTCCAGTCGCATAACCACCGCAGCGAGCACTGGGTAGCGCTTTCCGGCATGGCAAAAGTTCTTCTTGACGGGCAGGAATACATCTTAGAACCCGGAAAAAGTATTGATATTCCCGTCAAGGCTCTTCATTCCCTTCAAAATCCGTTTAAAGAAGCTGTTAAAGTGATTGAGGTTCAAAAAGGCGAAATCTTGTCGGAAGACGACATTGTGCGTTATGAGGACATGTACGGGCGTGTTTAGATTTTGTAATCAAGTCCATGCTTTTCAAACAGGGCATTAAAATAATCCTTGTTTTGCTGTACGGTTTCATTTTTCAGCTTCATAAAAATCCCGTAATCGCAGGTATCATAATCAAACTTCAGTTTTTCGTTAAGATTAAGAACTTCCGTAGACGGGAAGGTTACTATTGCTTTTGAATTATTCTCCAGCATGTGTATAATCTGCAGCAATTTTAAAAGTGTTCCGTATCCGTTTTTTCTGTACTTAGGATTTACCTCCAATCCAAATTCCGTTATTATATCATCTCTGTCTAATTTATAAAGGTTTGTTCCGACAATTTCTTTGTTATCGTAAAGTTCAAAACGGATATCCGGCAGACGAATATCCTGTCTTTTTAACAAAGATAAAGTTTTGCCGTTTTTATCTTTAACCTCACAGTCCTTCATTATTTTTACCCTGTCAATTTCATGGAATTTTAATTGGCCAAAGCTGATTCTGTTAACAAAATTTATCATCATAACAGGTATAAATTCCGTAAAATATTTTTTTGACGGTAAAGCCTGAAAATCTAAAGAATATTTAATAATTCTTTATAATACCCCTCGCCAAGCAGTTCATAGAAACGCCGTGTTGTGTAAGGAGCCAGTGCGCAGGCGCGTTCTTTATCCAGATACAGCCCCTCGACAAGCCGTGCGAAAAGCTCTGACGGCTTTTTGTAATATTTCCGATAGCGGTTTATGCGTGCGGAAATCCTTAATTGCTTACGCTGTGCGGATTTTAATCTTATATACGCCGCAAATGCCGCCGGCATTTGCGGAAAATCTTTCTCAATGTTATCAATTGTGAAAATTTCGGCTTTATGATTGAAAAGTCCTCCCAAAACCCTTACTCTGTCGTATTTTAACAAATATTTGGCTTTTGATTTTTTTATATAACTGTCGAATTCCGTAAACTTTTTTGAACGCTGAAAGCCGGGGTAATCCTTTTTTACAATCTTTTCATATTTTTTAATTTTAACTTTTACTCTTTCTTTGTGTTCGTAAAGACGTAAGCAAAGCGAGTTTTCATCAACAAAATTAGTAACTTTCAAAAGTTCTGTTTCAATAACCGGGTTATCTGATTTAAAAATGACTTCAAGATGTCCGCAGGATTTTATGCTTGCCGGCTCGATTTTTGAATGAATATAATGGGCGAATTCGTGCAGCAGCGTAGGAACAACCCTGTGCGGAGGCGTACTTTTTGATATGTCAATACGGTTTTTCATAAAAAATCCCTGATGTCCCCGCGCTTTCGTACGGGTGTTCACAGTTAACCCGAGAGATTTAAAGTATTTTATCAGTTCTTTTTCTTCCATAAACTTATAGTAAACAGGAAATAGTTATTAGTAAATAGGGAATAGTTTTTAGTGAATAGGAAAGAGAGTTGAAAGGGCGAAAGGCTTACCCTCCCCTTGAGGGGGCAGTGTTAACTTCTCATTTATTCGTCATTGCGAGGACGAATGTAATGAGGACGAAGCAATCCAGTAAATTCAACGTTTTTGACTGGATTTTCCTCTCACAAAACGATACTTAATCGTTTTGTTCGGCACAGTGCTGCGCTCGCAATGACAGAGCAATGCAAAATGGACACTCTCCTCAAGGGGAGGGTAAACCTTTCAACCCTTCAACCATTCAACTAATTTTAGCTATATCTCTTAATTTCCTATTCACTAAAAACTATTCCCTAATAACTATTTACTAATTTCTTTTCTTATGATAATATTTTTTATTATAGGAGCCTGTATATGAACTGTACATCGGAAATAAGCATACAAATTACGGACGAACAGGGTAAAAAAGTTATCCGTGAAGCGCTTGAGGTTTTGGGCAAGAAAAATCTTGCATTTATTATGCATAACCGGAGTTTTCCTTCGGCAGCCGGCGAGAATACCGGTTTTGGAAGTATGAACTCAAACGGCGGCAAAGAATTTATTGAGTATATTTCAGGGATTTTTAACGCTGTCCAGCTCGGGCCTGCGGGTAAAACAAAAAGCTGTGATTCATCGCCTTATACGGGAACGATTTTTTCAGGCAATCCGCTGTTTGCTGATTTGAAAGAATTAACCGCTGATAAATGGAATCATATTTTATCAGAAAAAACTTACAATGAAATAGTTGAAAATAATCCCCAAAAAGGCAGCAACAGGACAGCTTACGACTACGTTTACAAGAAATATCAAGAAGCCTTTGCCGAAGCGTGGGATAATTTCAAAAATTCCGATAATTTAGAATTTGCGGCTTATAAACACAAAAACAGCTCTTGGCTTGACAAAGATGCTTTATACGAAGCGCTTTCCGTTGAACATGACAATGATTACTGGCACCTCTGGAACAGCGAAACCGACAGGAACCTGTTTAATCCTAAGTCTATTGAGCAGAAAATAGAATTTTCAAAGCGTATTAACGAGCTTGAAAAACAATATGCCGATGAAATTGATATGTATAAGTTTATTCAGTTTGTAATGAGTAAGCAAAATGCGCAAACCTGCGAATTTGCGCAGAAAAATAATATAAAAATGATTGCGGACAGACAGGTTGCGTTTTCGGACAGAGATATATGGGCTTATCAGTCTTTATTTCTGGAAGGCTGGATGCTGGGCTGTCCGCCGGATTATTTTTCGCAGGACGGACAGGCATGGGGATTTCCGGTTATGGACCCCGAGAAAATGTATAATGCCGACGGTTCGCTTGACGAAGGCGGAATTTTAATGAAAAACCTGTACAAAAAAATGTTCCGCGAAAATCCGGGCGGCGTACGCATTGACCACATTGTGGGCTTAATTGATCCGTGGGTTTACAGGGCGGGCGCAAAACCTAAAGTTGAAGAAGGCGCAGGCAGATTGTACTCTTCTCCCGAACATCCTACGTTATGCAAGTACGCAATTGCACAAGTCCAAGACCTTGATACAGGGCTTGAACCCGATAAAGAAAAACGGGTTAAAACCTTATCCGGCGAACAGATTAAGCTTTACGGCAGACTTATTGAAAAGGTCGTAATAGCAGCGGCACAGGAAGAAGGTCTGGATAAAGACGCGATTGTCTGCGAGGATTTGGGTACTCTGACAAACCCGGTTGCCGCAGTAATGAAAGAATTCGGCCTTCAGGGAATGAAATTGACCCAATTTGTTGAAGCCGGCGAGCCTGCAGACCCTTACCGCTGCTGCAATATCACTGACAGAAGCTGGGTTATGGCCGGAACCCATGACAATGAGCCGATAAAAATGTGGGCGGACGGCATTGTCAACACTCACAACGGTTATCTGCATGCAAAAAATCTTGCGGATGATATGTATTTTGAAAATGAAAATAAAGATGAAGTTATCTGCCAATTGAGCAGTAACGCTTGCCTTCTGGCGCAGGCGAAGCTGGTTGAGCTTTTTGCGTCCTGCGCTCAAAATGTCCAGATATTTTTTACAGACTATTTCAATATTTATGATGTTTACAACAGGCCCGGAACATCCGGCGACAGCAACTGGAGCCTGAGGCTTCCTGATAACTACAAGGAATTACATCCGGTTGATTTGCCTGAAATCCTTAAACTTGCGATAATTGCGAGAGGAAAAGATTTCGCGGGTGAAAATTCTGAATTGCTGGAAAAATTAAGTAAAATATGAAAAAATTTATTTTAGCCGCTTTAATAATTTTAGCCGGCGCTGCCGTGAACTGCGCAGAGCCTTATACGCCTTCTACTGAGGCTAAGCTGGAATATAATCAGGGTGTGGACTTTTATAAAATAGGACAGTATGACAGGGCAATAGGAGCTTTCAGACAGGCGGTCAACCTTGATCCTAACTACATTGACGCTTACTTTAATCTGGGTTCAATTTTGGAGTATTTAAACCAGCATGAAGCGGCGTTGTCCGTGTTCAAGCAGATAATTGTCCGCAAGCCGGATGATTATGAGTCGCTCTATAAAGCCGCTGACATAAGCGTTAAGCTCGGACAGACCGATAAAGCCAAAGAGTATTTGGCTGCCATTCCTCCTGAAAGCTCAATATATCCGAAGGCGCAGGAGCTTGCAGCAGCGAATTTACACACTGATATGCAGGCAATAAAACAGCAGCAGCAGCAAATTTCAGCGGGTAAAGAACAGTTTACCGGAGATGAAAGCCTTTTTAACAACATTGCAAGCCCTACCGGAATTGCAGCGGACAGCTCCGGCAACGTATATATTGCAAGCTTTTCGGACAATACGATTTATAAAATTACTCCTGACGGAAAACGGGTTATATTCCTGAAAGACAGCAAGATTAACGGCCCCATAGGAATGGTGCGCGATGAAGCCGGGAATATTTATCTTGCGAATTACAACAATAATAATGTTTTAAAAATCACCCCGACGGGCAGTGTTACGGCGTTGCTGTCAAATGTTCAAAAACCTTACGGGCTGTACATTGCCGGCAAAACCCTTTTCATATCCTGTCAGGGCTCAAATTCTGTAGTCCGGTATAAATTGAATTAGTGAATAGAGTTGAAAGTCGGAGCTAACCTCTCCTTGATGCCGGTGTCAACTTTGTATTGTTATTAAGCAGGGAACACTCATAACAATTGCCTTATTTTTTGCGCGGCTTCACCCGGATTTTTGGCGTTCATAACAGCGCGCACAACGGCAATCCTTTCAGCCCCCGCTTCTGTAACCTTTTTTACATTTGAAAAATCTATTCCTCCGATTGCAAATGCAGGAACAGATATGTTTTCGGAAACCCACCTTATGTAATCGAGTCCGACAGAAGCTCTGTCCGGCTTTGTCGGAGTGCTGAAAACAGGTCCTGCGCCAATATAATCAGCGCCGTCCGCAGCGGCTTTCAGCGCCTGTTCCGGCGCGTGCGTTGAAATTCCTATTATTGCGTTTGATCCGAGAATTTTTCTTGCACTTGCAATGTCCATGTCGTCCTGCCCGAGATGAACCCCGTCAGCTTCAAGAACATACGCAATGTCCGCGCGGTCATTTACAATAAATACCGCCCCGTATTCAGCGCACAATAACTTAATTTTTTTCCCCAGTTCAATAATTTTGTTTGCCGGCATGGTTTTTTCTCTTAACTGAACCATATCAACTCCGCCGGCAAGCGCAGAAGCAACAGCATCAAGAAATTCGTCTTCCTCCGCAAACAGGTCGGAATTTGTAACCAGATAAAGCCGTCTTGAGGCAAGCATTAATTTATTATACTTATCTTTCAATTTATCCCACATAATTTTCTCCAGAGTGTAAGTTTTGTAGCGCAAATCCTCGTACAACGCGTTGTTATCGTATTCCGCAAGAACTCTCAGGCTCTGCTGAAGCCTTTTTATATTAGCTTTAAACACAGTTTCAATACTGCTGCGGCTGTCAGGGTTTTGTATATCCGTGCCAATGTCGTTTTCTGTATCACGTGCGGCAAGAAGTTCACTGTAGTCCGTTTCTTGGATTGAGTTAAGCCGGTGCCGCATTGTCTTCAACTGTTCGGAAATTTCTTTGTCGTCAAGCAAAAAGCGTGAAATTTCTTCCAAAACCCGCAGCGCTTCGGTACTTCTGTTAAAATTTGCATCAACAATTCGTTTCATAACCTGATTTTAACATGAAATTAGCATGACGAAAGGTTAGTGCATTTACGAAAATTTTCACTTGCAAATTTGTGTAAAATTTGATAGGATAATTAAAGAAGGAGGAATGGTTATGGGTAAAACAATTGAAAATGGCTACAATGCAGATATAGTGCCACTTTCGGGGGGGGGGGGGGCTTTATAACGGCTTCCTGCAAGGCTTTCCTCCTGCTTTAGTTCAGAATTTTTATAATTTCCTCTCCATACGGGAGAGGAAGAATTTCTTAATGAACACAGTGTGTGAATTTAGAAATTCAGGTGAGGGGGCGCAAAACAGAATAAATTTTGGGTGGAGTACATGTCATGGGTGCAGCCTGCCCGCCCCCTCACCCCAAACACTCAGCTCAACCTGTGGTTTCGCCAAGTGTTTGTACCCTCTCGGAGAGGGCCGAAGAATATTTCTTCCCCCCTTCACATTGGCGGAGCAGGCTGAGCCTGCCGCGTTAGTTCGTCATTGCGAGAAGGGCGTAAGCCCGACGAAGCAATCCAGAAAATCAACAGCCTTGACTGGATTGCTTCGCTCCCGCCGGTCGCTCGCAATGACGTGTCAAGCCTTTACTCTTGCAGAAGTATTGATAACTCTATCCGTAATCGGCATAGTAGCAGCGTTAACCATGCCTGCATTAATGTCAAACTGGCAGGAGAAGTCATACTCAACAGCCAAAGAAGTATTTGACAGGCGGCTTGAAGAAGCCACGCGCCAAATGAATGTAAACGAAGCGTTAACAGGTTACACAACAACAGAAACATTCGTTGATGAACTAAAAAAATACCTGAAAATATCACAAGTATGCCCAAGTGACCCGTCCGGTTGTTTTGCTCCGGTAATAACAAACAGTGACAGCAGTAAAAC
>JAISCP010000098.1 GCA_031265495.1 Heliobacteriaceae bacterium
CCCCACCCCCGCCCCCCCCCCCGGGCGGGGGGGGGGGGGGCACTCAATGCTTTAACAACGCCGTTTTCCACCGATACTTCATTAATCTTGTTAACCATAACTAAAATCCTCTTACTTTAAAAATTCCAACAAAGTTATAATAATACTTTTATTTAAATTAGTCAAGTGTTTTTTTAACATTGCCGTAACTATCGCAGGATAACGCAGAAGAGAGGGTATGACTTATCATGTGGCCAGATCCTGAAATAGCGGATTTCGGCGGGCGTGAAACGCCCTTAGCGAGCAAAACCACGTTTTTGCGAGCTGCCGATAATCCAAGACAAATTCAGGATGACGGGAAGGGTATGGTGTAAGTTTAGAAATTCAGGTGAGGCGGCGCAAAATAGAGTAAATCTTGAGTAGAACACAATGTCATGGGTTCTGCATGCCCCCTCACCCCAAACACTAAGCTCAACCTTCGGTTTCGCTAAGTGTTTGCACCCTCTCCCGCATGGGAGAGGGGAAAAAAAAGAGCCCGAAACACCGGAGGTCAATCCGGTCGTTCAGCATGACACGGGCTGTTTCCTATTCACTTATATCAGAGTGATGAAGATTGAATTTTAATGTCGACACGCCTTGGCGGCGCTTAATTATTACCCGAATTCGACAAAAACATGTCTTTCATAAATTTACAGTAATCATCCAATGTTGATTCAAATTTTTCGCAGGTATTAACCAAATTTGTTATCTCTGCAACAAGTTTTTCATCTTTTAAAGATTCTAGGTTTTCCATGATACACACTCCGTTATTTTTCTTATGTCATGTATTACGGATATAATTTACGAAAACTTTAATTTTTTATATTTTTTGTTACAATGCTTATAAGACGACAAAATCATTGTGAGGAGAGTAAAAAAATGACAACACAGATTATAGAGGCAAAAAAAGGTAAAATTACCGCGCCAATGGAATATATAGCCCAAAAAGAAGGTATTGAACCTGAATTTTTGCGCGGAAAAATCGCACAGGGACGTGTTGTCATACTTAAAAATAACAGACGCACGGATGTTGTTCCGACAGGCGTTGGAGAAGGGCTTAGTGTAAAGGTTAACGCTAACATAGGAACTTCAATGGAACGTTCTGACCTTGAAACAGAGCTTGATAAAGTGAAAATTATTGAAGCAACCGGGGCAGATGTACTTATGGACTTGTCTACCGGTAATGACATTGACTCGGTAAGAAAAAGGATTATCGCCTCAACAAAGCTTCCTGTCGGCACTGTTCCTATGTATCAGGCGGGTAAAGAAGCTTTCGATAATTTCCATGACGTAGGCAGGCTATCCAAAGAAAAATTGTTTTCGGATATAGAAAAGCAATGCAAAGACGGGGTTGATTTTATTACTGTACACTGCGGGGTTACAAAATTTGTTGTTGAACAGCTTGAAAAACAAGGACGCGTTACAGATATTGTCTCGCGGGGCGGTTCCATGCTTGCATGCAGAATTAAAGCAACCGGTGAGGAAAACCCTTTGTATGAATACTATGACGAGCTTCTTGAAATAGCACGCGAATACGACTGCACACTCTCTCTGGGCGACGGTTTAAGGCCCGGCTGCGGTAGCGATGCCGGCGACCGTGCACAGGTCGCGGAAACAATGATTTTAGGCGAATTAGTCAAACGCGCACGCGATTTCGGGGTTCAGGCAATGGTGGAAGGCCCGGGTCATGTTCCTCTTAATAAAATTCCGTCCATGATTGAAACAATAAAAGTTTTAACGGATTATGCGCCTTTGTATGTTCTCGGACCGCTCGTAACCGATATTGCACCCGGCTACGACCACATAACCGCCGCTATCGGCGGAACTCTGGCCGCTTATCACGGAGCGGATTTCCTCTGTTATGTCACTCCGGCTGAACATTTAGGATTACCTGACATAAAGCAGGTTCGGGAAGGGATTATCGCAAGTAAAATCGCTGCGCATGCGGCTGACGTTGCGCGCGGAAATAAAGCTGCAATTGAACGGGATTACAACATGTCCGCCGCGCGAAAAAACCTTGACTGGGAAGCCCAGCGGGAATACGCGCTTGATAAATGTGTATTTGAAAAAATAGATTCAGGCAAGCCCTGCACTATGTGCGGAAAATATTGCAGCATGAAAATTTTTGATGAATACTTTGCCGCTCAAAGTTAACTTGACATAATGGAAAATACTTTATAATTTCATAATTGCCGAGTTTTTCTAAATGAGTTAATATATTTAGTATATTGTTATTATATATATTGACAAGAAATGTTAAGTGTTTTATGATAAATGTAGTTAAATATTTTGTAACAAAAGTTAACAATTTTATCTGATGAATTAAGAAAGACGAGGTATGAAAAGATGAATAATGGTGGTAAAGGCTTTCCTTTGGGAAAGCGTCAAGTCTGTACTGCATGCTTGTTATTGTTTGCTGCGCTTACAGGGGGAATGAGCGTACAAGCAGTTGATGTTAGTACTGAAACAGCATTTATAAATGCTGTTAAAGGAAATTCTGAAACCGAAATCAATGTAACAGCTGATATTAACTTTACCAAAGATTTAGGCACGCGTAAGAATATAAATTTAAAAATTAACGGCAATGGTTACAATTTGAACATGATTAACAGCAATGTCAAAAATGGTTTAAAAATACAGGATGATACAAACACATTTCAGGCGGAAATTTCTAATCTGACATTTAAAAATGCTTTAGTAAACGCTTTAACAACAGAACTTAAAAAAGGCGTCAGCAGTAGTATTACAATAACCAATTCACAATTTTTAAACAATGAGACGGCAAAAGACACAGGCGGAGGTGCAATTTATAATGATATTGCGGTAGCGGCTGCTCAGACAAAAACCATTAACATAAGTAATACAATATTTTCAGGCAATATTTCGTCTCATGAAACTAAAGGCCGCGGCGGCGCTATATCCAACAAGATAGAAAACGTACCGGGAATAGTGAATATAAATATAAATAGCGTATTTACAGCAAACGAAGTTATGGATAGCCATAGCGCTGACGTTGGCGGCGGAGCTATTTACAATCATATAGTGCTGCAAGATAACGGACAGGCAAACATTAATATGAGCGGACAGTATAGTGATAATGTAACCAATAATGCGTATGGCGGAGCTATTTACAACTATATAAATAACAAAGACAACTCAAGCGCTCTGGTGAATTTGACTATCGGCTATGATAACGCTCCTACCCTGTTTGAAAAAAATCTGGCGGATGAGCATGGCGGCGCTGTGTATAATTATATAAACAGTAAAAATAAAAGCGCCGGAGTGGTTACCATTAATATTAAAGACAATGTTTCATTCATAGATAATACATCCTACGACAACGGCGGCGCTGTTGCAAACTATGTTGAAGGTAAAGGTGAAAATATTACCTTTAATATTGACGGTTATTATGAATCAAATCAGGCAAGCAATAATAATGGCGGCGCTGTTTATAACTACATCAATAAAGATTACAACAGTAGTACCCTGACCGCTTTCAACATTAAAGGTACATATAAAGATAATTTAGCAGAAGACGCCGGCGGAGCTGTATATTTTGAAAATGTTAATAACGGGCTTTTGGAGGTAAACATACTTGGCGGTACACAATTTATTGAAAATACGTCATATGAACGCTGGGGTGGAGCTTTAGCTTTCGACGATACTAATAATACTGCTAATTCTTTACACATAACATCAAACAGTTCATCTGACGGTTCCGGCGATATAATTTTCAAAGGTAACCAGGGCAATATTAATAACATTGAACATGGACCTAACGATATTTACGTAATAAAAGACGGCAATGAAACTTTCACTATAAAATTTGACGGCAGCGACGGCAAAGTTCTGCTGGAAGGCGGTATACGAGGACGAGCGCTAAACGGCGGTAAAGTTGAAATAGAAAAATCAAATGCAGGTACTCTGGAATTCGGCAAAGACAGTTTAAACAATAACTTTGACGGTGATTTTACCCAAACCGGCGGAACTACCATATTCAGAGGGACCAGTTTTTTTAACGGCAATCTGGTGTTTAACAACTCTCAAGGTATCGGCTCCAACCTTAACCTTTGGCAGGAAAAATCAGCTGTTACAATCAACAACCTTAGCCTGAATAATATTAACATAAACACTGTCGGAGATAGCGGCAGCGGGAATTTTACCGCATTCAGTCTGCCAAACGCAGTATTGAGCGGAACTAATAATTTTATCATTGACGCTAATGCTCTAACCGGAGAATCCGACAGGTTTGCTGATATTGCAAATGCGTCCGGAATTATCAATATTTCTTCGGTAAACTTCATTGATTTGCCGTTGACCGAATATGTTGACTATCAAATATTCTCCGGTAATGATTTGAGCGGGGTTAATTTTACGGCAGCAGACGGACTTGGCGTAACCACCCATGTTGCAAGATATAAATTCAGTGCTCTCTCAGGTCAAAAAGGAATATATCGGCTGGCTATAAGTAATTTCAACCCTCAAGTCTTCCGCGGCCAGGCCGCTACTCTGGCTGTTTATCAAAACCAGTTAATAGTAAACAACACCCTGTTTGACCACGTATA